>JBMNSJ010000080.1:0-2870 GCA_050945135.1 Raoultibacter sp. | reverse complement strand
ATCGGGCAGCACGCCTCTTTGCTGCAGGGCCTAGAATTTTCCCTCAACGACCTCCTTCAGAACAGCGTTATCGACGCTGAGGTCAGCCACTATCTTTTTGAGTCGTTCGTTTTCCTTCTCAAGCGCCGTGAACTTCTTGGCTTCGCTGGTGGACATGCCACCGTACTTGTTGCGCCAACGGTAATAGGTCTGCTCGTTGACGCCTATCTCTCGGCAGCTCTCCTGGACGGTCCTGCCTTGGTCAACCATCACCTCGACTTTTCGCAGGTTCATGATGATCTGCTCTGTGGTGTAGCGTGTCTTTTTCATTGTCTGGTCCTTTCCCTTCAGTGTCGAATTCTATCTATTTCCTAACACTGGGGTTGGATCAGATTCAGGGGGTCATGCCAGTTAAGCGCGACGAGATGAGTTTTTTCTGCGTATCGTTCTTACGAGTCGCATGAACACAAAATCACGCAGCCAAAACGATAGCGTGATGTGCCATCTGTTCCAGAAATCCTTTATGTCGACGCTTATGAAGGGGGCTTTGAAATTGCGCGGCACATTGATGCCAAACGCTGCGCCAAGCCCCATTGCCATAAGACTGTATCCCGCAAAGTCAAAAAAGAGGTAGAAGCCATAGGCATAGGCAGAGCCGATTTGTCCGAGCGCGTCCATAGGCAACGAGGCGTCTCCCAAAGCCTTAGGAATAGCCCAAATGGCCACCGAAAACAAAGTCGCACACACCATCTTATAGAAGGCGCCCAGCACAAACCAAAGGATGCCTTTTGTCAGCAAAGCTTGATACTCGCTGCGCGTAATCACGCGGTTTACATCATCAACAAAGTTGCGGCTTCTCATGATTGGGCCCGAAGTAAAGGGCGGGAAGAATATCATGAAGTAAAGGAAATCTTTTGCCTTCATATCGGTAATAAGCTTGTCGTGAATTTCTAAAATTACCTGCACCGTCTTAAACGTTATATAGGAGATGCCAAGGAAGCCTAAGATGTTCCCCTCAAACACCGCGCTCACTTTATAAATAACGAGAGGGGCGATCGCACAAACAAGGGCGAGCGGGTAAAGTATTTTCGCGGAATCCTTTTTAGAGCTTTGAACTCTTTGATAAAGCAAGGCAACACTCGTTGAAAGAACCAGGTAAAAAAGAAATGCCGCAAAGGCGACTAAATCCTTATAAAAGAGCAGAAAAATGAACAGAGCCGAAACGACCAAACCGTAGTTACGTAGAGGCTTTTCCATAAAGCCCAAAACAACAGCAGGAATAGCCGCTACCGCAACAAAAACGAAAAAAGCCGGATCAACGTAGAAGGTCACTCGATTATTCCCTTGAGTTGCGCGCGGTCAATTTTCCCATTTACGTTTAAAGGAAAGGCCTCAAGATAGTCAAGCTTGCGAGGAATCATGTATTCGGGAAGCAGCCCTTTCAGCTCGGCTTTAATGCGCTGCGAGAGTGCAAATCCTGGTTCGCCTGCCGCTGCCGAAGGAACAATATATGCCGCCAAATGCGACAGACTTCCTTTTCTCATGACTGGTAAAACGCAAACGTCTACCACGGAATCAAGAAGCCGGAAGTTTGCCTCAATATCTTCAAGCTCTATCCGGTAGCCATGCAGCTTAATTTGAAGATCCATGCGGCCTTGAAAATGCAGCATTCCTGTTGGATCGAGATAGGCCTTGTCTCCCGTTTTATAAGATCGCATGCCTTGCGTATAGCGAGCTGGGCAAGAGCGAAAGGCGGCCTTGGTCAGTTCTTCGTTTTGGTAATACCCTTTGCCAACGGTGTTTCCAATAATGTAGAGCTCTCCCGGCTCATTGAAGGGCATTTCTTCGAGCGTCTCTGGGTCGAGCACCTTCAAAACCGTTTCGGGCTTGGCCGTACCCACAGGAAGTGGAATGTTGGCAGATATCATTTCTGGCGTAATCTGTACCGCAGAAACAAGAACGGTTGCCTCTGTTGGCCCGTACCCGTTTATGACCGCAGCTTCAGGGAAACGGTCGAGAATCAGAGCGGCGGTCTCGTTTTTCAGCACCTCTCCTACAAAGAAAAAGGTGTGAGTATGAGGAAGCAGCTCTCTTGAAAAGGCGGGGTCCCGCAGGCACATCTCGATGAAAGACGGGGTCGAAATCCAAAAGCTAATGTTTGCTTTGCTTAGTGAGGCAAAAGTTCGTGCAAGATCGTTTTCGTCTTCTTCGACAAGCGTAAACAGCGTTCCGCCTGTGCCCAGACCTAAAACAAGATCGGTGACGCTTAAGTCGAAGGAAAAAGGTGCGCGATTAAAGTAAGTTTGCGGGCCTGGTTTGGCGAATTCGGGGGCCATCCACTCAAGAAAATTGTCGACACATTCCGCTGTTATCTCCACCCCTTTTGGCTCTCCGGTACTTCCAGAGGTAAAAAGGATGTAGAAGATATCTTGCTGAGAAAGGCCGGGGAGCGTGGAGATTGCCTCTTCTACTGAAAGACAAAGGCGCTCAATTGTGCTTTTAGAAATGACTGACTGTGCGCTCTCCTCCAGAAAAGCGAGATCTTCGTTAGTGGTGTTGAAAATGACTGGGTTCTTGAGCTGGGCGACGATGCTTGTAATTCGCGATTGAGGAAACGCCGTATCGACAGGCACGTAAGGGTGCCCGCTTTTTACGCAAGCAAGAAAGCAAACGAGCATATCGGGGGTTTTGTGGCCATATACCACAAAAGGCCTTTTATCCTGTGCGCCCGAATTCGGACTAAGTTCTTTCACGATGAACGTGGCTAGAAGATATGACCGATAACAAATCGGTCAGAGCCTCCCCTATGTAGATCGTGGGTTAGGCGATAATTAGTTTGTCATTACACGAACCGGTAAGTCGCTTACCACATACATTTCAGGGAGGCTCCA
>JBMNSJ010000079.1:0-2929 GCA_050945135.1 Raoultibacter sp. | reverse complement strand
ATCAAAAACCCGTTTGGAACCAAGGGTTCGAATCAACAGAGCTGCAAGAAACAAAAAACCCGCTGCAAGAGCGGGCTTTAGAATCATATGGCTCCCCGGGTAGGATTCGAACCTACAACCCTCCGGTTAACAGCCGGATGCTCTGCCGTTGAGCTACCGAGGAATAGTACGCCTTTGAATGCGCAAGTGGAAATTATACCCTAATGCGCATTCTTATCAACCATTTTTTTTGACAGGAAGCGCTTTTGGCTCATAGATGGGACAAATTTGCATATTTACCTGCCAGAAGACTATTGTGTAATAGGCATCAAAAGATTGATAATAGCTAGAGCATGTTACGGAAGCTTGATGACACGAAAGAAGATTGAACGAAATGAAAATATCTGCAAGAAATCAATTTCGGGGAGTAGTTACGGCTGTTCAAGGCGGCGCGGTCAATGGTGTTGTAGTAATAGACGTAGCCGGTCAAACTGTTAAAAGCGATATCACCATGGAATCAATCAAGGAGCTTGGACTTGAGACAGGCGTTGCTGCCATCGCTGTTATCAAAGCTTCAAATGTGCTCATAGCTGCAGCTAGCGAACCTATTGCAAATATTTCTGCCAGAAATCAATTTGTTGGAACCATTGATAAGATTACGATTGGTGCTGTAAATGGTCACGTCAGTCTCGCATTGGCTAATGACAGTAAAATTACGGCATCGATCACTAACGCCGCAATCGAAGAACTTGGTTTACGAGAGGGCCAAAACGCTGTTGCGATCGTAAAATCAACCGACGTAATGGTGGCGATTGATTAACCGAAAGTTACACAGCACAACAGTGAAATAAAATTTTTAGCATATTTAAACGACTCCCGAAAACATTTGGGAGTCGTTTTTGTTGATGCGTGGTATATCGAAAATTGGGCACCTATCATTCTGGATTGAAACGCATAAAAGGCGGCCAACGTGATGCAAGTAATTTTGCGTGATTCTTGATGGAGATGATAGAGAAGACCTCATCTGAAGTACCTGGGTATAGCTGGTTATGATAAGCTCAACTTAATCGTTATTACCTTATTTGTGGTGTTTATTGAACCTACCTTATGGCTTGTGCCTAAACTAGAATTTCGGAGATTATGACAAAAAACTTTAAGGACCTCGGTCTTTCCGAGAAGTCGCTCGATGGAGTGAAGCTGCTTGGCTACTCAGAGCCAACCCCTGTACAAGAACAAGCTATTCCACTTGTACTACAGAAACGCGATATTATTGCTGCTGCAAAAACTGGAACTGGTAAAACTGCAGCGTTTTCTTTGCCGAGTATGGATAAGCTAGGACACGTCCAGCGAGGACAAGGTCCTCTTATGCTGGTGGTTACACCAACGCGTGAGCTTGCCATGCAAATAGGTGAAGTTTGTGAAACCATTGCTGGTGCAAGCCATCACAGAGTTACTGTTGTGGTCGGAGGTCTGTCTTACGACCCCCAGATTAAACGCTTGAAGCAAGGCGTGGATATACTTATTGCCACGCCAGGACGATTGATAGATTTAATAGAGCAGCAAGCGGTTAAGCTCAATCAAGTAGAGGTCTTTGTCCTAGACGAAGCAGATCGTATGCTTGACATGGGATTCTGGCCTTCAATCAAAAAAATAGCTTCGCGAATTCCGGACAAACGACAGACGCTGCTTTTTTCTGCAACTATCGATCCGAGTATTATCAAGCATGCAAATGCGCTATTAAGTAATCCCGCTTTTGTTGAGATAGCAAAGCGTGGCGAAACGGCTGATATGGTTGATCAATACACCGTTCGTGTTCCTCAAACGCTTAAGGCAGATTTACTTAAGGCGGTTCTTCGCGAAAAGGGAGCAAATCGCGTAATCGTATTTGCTCGAACTCGATCCCGAGCCGACTCGAATACCCGCCGCCTCAAGCGTGCAGGTTTTTCGGTCGAGGCAATTCATTCGGATAGATCCCAAGCGCAACGTAAACGCGCACTTGATAATTTCAGTAAGGGAGATACGGCAATTTTGGTGGCTACCGATGTGCTTGCACGGGGCATTGATGTTACTGATGTCGACTATGTGGTTAACTTTGATTTGCCAAATCAACCCGAAGACTACATTCATCGAATTGGTCGCACGGGAAGAGCAGGAGAGCGTGGTTTTGCGATTTCGTTTGTAAGTCCTGAGCAAGAGCCTTGGCTAAAAGACATCGAGAAACTTACAAGAAGAGAGATTCCCTCAATTGAGATTAAGGGATTTAATCCTGAGACTGCAGAGGCTGAAGCCGCTGCGAAGGCTACCCGTAAGAATGCACGGAAAGATCCTGAGCTTGCTCAGGCTGCTCAAGAGCACAAGAAGACCGAGAAGAAGAACGAAAAGAAGCGAGAGGCTCAGCGAGCGCAGAAGCAAAGTCAGAAGCAGAAAAGCAAAAAGAGTAAGACCAGTATTGCTGCAGCACCTCAAAATAACTCTGCTTCAAGGAAGGCGAGTGCTGATCAGCGCGCAAAGTCGAAGGGCTTGGATAATTCTAAAAAACGACAAGGATCTAAAGCACCGGCAAAAACGTCGTCAAAAGACTTGCGGCCTGGACGAGCGCAGCGTGCAGCTGTTGCCAAGAAGCGCTCGAAGAAGTAACACGTACTTTGACCTCACGGTTCGAACCCTGCTGGGGTTAAGTTCTCTGTTGAAATGGGAGATGGTGGGCCCAGCAGGATTCGAACCTGCAACCAAAGGATTATGAGTCCTCTGCTCCACCATTGAGCTATGGGCCCGATGACAAGGATACATTCTAGCGTAAATTAGCTTTGTGTACAGTCGAGAAATCTTGACTATATTTAGCCGCCCGCTAGAATACATCAAGCATTCAAATTTAGCTTTACTTAGCACATGGGCGTTTGGCGCAGTGGGAGCGCGCTTCCTTCACACGGAAGAGGTCACTGGTTCAATC
>JBMNSJ010000078.1:0-2974 GCA_050945135.1 Raoultibacter sp. | reverse complement strand
ATGGATACGCTACTATAACTACGAACGACCCCATAGCTCGCTTGGCTACAGACCTCCTGCAATCCAAGCGATCGCAGCTTAGAAACTAACATTTTGGTTGGTACAGAAAATGGGGGCAGGCCAGACGTTTCTGTAGTTCAAGAAGCTCCGGAATATATAGAATCCTCCGAGGACGCTCAATCTCCCGACTCTCCCCGGGAGGTTGTTGACGTAAACGTACCAAGTAGCTACTCAATCACCTATCGTGTAGCCGAAGATGATACACCTTTAAATCCTGAAGACAATATCATTAAAAGTGTAGCTTTTATAATTGATGCAGATGAAAGTACTTCGAATCTGGCTAAGCAAAGCGCCGAGCTTGGTAGCTATATGCCAGGGCTTGACGAGATTCAACCATTTGTCGCAGCACTTAACAATCGCTATGAACGCGATGAGGATTACAAGATAATCGGTTGGGTTAATCCTAATCAGAATCCTGCCCCAAATATTGGTGCTGGAGAAGACTATGTAATCTATACCGATAATCAAGAGCTCTATCTCAACGAGCCAGGTTTTGCAGACATTGCTCAACTCGAGCTCCAGGGAGACACCGTCTTAGAAGCACGTTTTGTCGTTCAGAGCTGGCAGCCGAGTTACTTAGGTGTTTCTCAAAACAACGAGCCAGAAGAAAGTCAAATAGCTGGCAGCGGCGTAAGCTCGACAGACGGTGACGAAGAAGGTGCTGAAGAAAATGATTCTCTTTCGGTTGAGAAAGATGAAATCGTCACTGAGGTAGTAAGCACGCTTCTAGCTTTGTTTGGAGGCATTTCACTGCTTTCATCAGACATGCCCATCACCGTTACGGGTGCAACGTTTACTTCTAGTGATTTCACTACAGAAAATCCTCCTTATGAAATTTTAACATCGAAAAAAATTCGACTTGATATTAATTGGAAAGTAGCCGCTGCGGACATGGGGTCCATAGAGATTAACACGCCGTACGGTATATCGATGCATCATGATGGAATGCAGTTTTCCAATGTGACACCAACTACATTTAATATAGCTATAGATGAAGAAACGGTTATTGAAAATGCGGGAACATTTGAAGTTGTCAGAGGTACTAGCTCCAAAGATGCCACACTCTATATTACCTTTACCAAAGATTTAAGCGCTTTGGGGATTACGGAAATAAAAAACGAAACCTTTTGGTTTGAAGCGAGTTCATACAGAAGCGAAGTATCAAACGCGGGGGGATATATCGGGGACATCTCTCTTCCGGTGATTTCTGTCGTACCGAGGGAGGATGCTGGTGAATGGCCGGGTAGCACGAGCGACGACTTCAAAAAGAGTTCATGGAGAGTCACAGGCGCAGATTGTGTAGACTGGAAAATTCTTGTCAACATAAATGAATTGGGTAAGACGCAAAGAGGAGATTACAAAGAAAGTGGCGCTCCGACATCTTATTCAAATGCTCTGATATACGATGTGCTTCCGAACGGAACGGAGATATGTACTTCCGATAATTCTACTCATGCTGACGGAGCTGCTCGCGAGCTGAAGATTTATGTGCCGATTCTAAAAGTTTCAAGTGACGGAAAATTAATTGATGAAGAGGTTTATCAGGCGCTCGTTTCTACACAGAGAGTTTCCATCGAAGCATCAGACTTTGATGCTGCAAAAGCTGCAATTTTATCTGAGTCAGCGGGCTCATATGATTATTGGGTAAACCCCGATGGACAAGAAGTCTTCTTGTTTAACGCGGGCAACCTTCCAGCGGGTTCTTCGGGAGGACTTACGTTAGTGAAAAGCCAGACCGAAATTGCCGCAGACATTCAATCCGGCAATACGTCAGTGACGTTGACTTCAGCAGAAAAAACAGCAACTATTGCCTCTCTCAACAATATATTTGCTCAATCCAACGAGGGAGTTATTGGGTTTTATATCAGGCTCTCGACCGAGGTAGTCAATCCTTCGCTCATTGAATCAAATAACGGAGAAATCACTAACAAAGTATTCCTTGTTTCGAATGAGGCTTCTAAAGAGACTGAAGTAACTGAAGAGAATTATGTCGCCATTGGCGGCGGCGCTGAAGGCACGTTGCAAAAAGACGAAATAGAGATTACCAAGGTTGATAGTGAAGACAGTTCTATTACTCTTGATGGCGCAATATTCAATTTATATAAAAAAGACTCCTCAGATCCGGTAGAAGGTAGCCCTGCTACGACTGTGAACGGAAAGGTAAAGTTCAGCGGCTTGACCAAAGGCACCTACGTTATCAAAGAGATATCGTCTGCCCCTGGCTACAGTCTTGATGGAGCAGAGCTTTACTTAGGGTCTACGAAAATCGAATCCAACGATAGTGGCGGATACGAATTCACTATAGATCCTACAACTGCTTCTGCGGGATTAAGTTTCAAGATGACAAATGTCAAGCTCGGGACAAGTGCTGGGCTTGCGGCCACTAAAACCCTTAACGGACGCGATCTTATTGCTGATGAGTTCGGCTTTACTGCTGAGCTTGTAAGTAACAACCTCACACACGTCACTGCAGGTCTTGATGAGGATGGCAAAACCACCACTAAAAACCCAGGTGCTCAAGCAGGCAGTGCTGCTGCACTAACGTTCGATTCCTTGACCTTTGATGCAGCAGATGACTATGTCTTTGTAATCACTGAGGATTCAGGCACACTTGCTGGAGTAAGCTATGACAGCTCAAGCTTCTATGCGGTAGTGACAGTAACCGATACCGGTGGAGCTCTTTCAGCAGTTGTGAGCTATTATGCAAGCGACGAGACTATGTCAGCAGGAGAAGAGCTTGCAGATAACGCAGCCCCTGCATTCATCAATAGCTATTCTGCAGGAACAACAAGTGCTGGGCTTGCGGCCACTAAAACCCTTAACGGACGCGATCTTATTGCTGATGAGTTCGGCTTTACTGCTGAGCTTGTAAGTAACAACCTCACACACGTCACTGCAGGTCTTGATGAGGATG
>JBMNSJ010000077.1:0-3420 GCA_050945135.1 Raoultibacter sp. | reverse complement strand
TTTAGCCTTGCGGCCGTACTCCCCAGGCGGGGCACTTAATGCGTTAACTGCGGCACGGAAAGGTATTCCTCCCCACACCTAGTGCCCATCGTTTACGGCGTGGACTACCAGGGTATCTAATCCTGTTTGCTCCCCACGCTTTCGCACCTCAGCGTCAGTTATGGCCCAGAAGACTGCCTTCGCTATCGGTGTTCTTCCCAATATCTGCGCATTTCACCGCTACACTGGGAATTCCATCTTCCTCTACCAAACTCGAGTCTGCCAGTTCGGAATCCGGATGGGGGTTGAGCCCTCAGATTAGAGATTCCGCTTAACAAACCGCCTACGCGCGCTTTACGCCCAATAAATCCGGATAACGCTTGCTCCCTACGTATTACCGCGGCTGCTGGCACGTAGTTAGCCGGAGCTTCTTCTGCAGGTACCGTCAATTTCTTCCCTGCTGAAAGCGGTTTACAACCCGAAGGCCGTCATCCCGCACGCGGCGTTGCTGCGTCAGGCTTTCGCCCATTGCGCAAAATTCCCCACTGCTGCCTCCCGTAGGAGTCTGGGCCGTATCTCAGTCCCAATGTGGCCGATCAGTCTCTCAACCCGGCTACCTATCGCTGACTTGGTAGGCCGTTACCCCACCAACTATCTAATAGGCCGCGACCCCATCTTATACCGCCGGAACTTTCCCGGAACCAACATGCGAAGGTACCGGAGTATTTGGTATTAGCACAAATTTCTCTGAGTTATCCCAAAGTATAAGGTAGGTTGGTCACGTGTTACTCACCCGTTCGCCACTCTATAACCATCCGAAGATGGGTTAATCGTTCGACTTGCATGTGTTAAGCACGCCGCCAGCGTTCATCCTGAGCCAGGATCAAACTCTCCGTTTAAACAATTGACTTAGTATTAGTAAGCCAATTAAAGTTTAAGTTTGAATCATGGTCTTTTGTCAAAGTGTCCAGAGCCCTGTTTTTGGGGTAGACATCTGACGAGGTTTTACTAGCATTAATTCGTTTCACAGTATCCAGTTTTCAAGGTTCTCTGGCAGCTCCAAATCTTAATGATTCTTACTGCCCGTCGCGTTAAATCAAGTTAACGCGCAAGGAGATATATTACGTATCTCCTACCCTTGAGTCAAGAACTTTTTTCGAGAATCTTAAAAAAGATTTCCCGCCACAATTCGTTCATAAATCCTGAGAATCGAGAGGGTGATAAAACACTCGCGAACCGGAACTCAAATCTGAGTCGTGGTTGGTCTAACTCAAAGCCGCCAAAAAAGGCGGACACCTATATTAACAAGAACCGTCTTCCGATACAAGAAGGAATTTTGCTTTTTTGGCCCGGGCGTGCCCATAGAAATATGATGCCCTGCAAGCCCTCCATCTCCATGCGCTGACGCACTTTTCTCTTACTATATATATATAGTTGTTCAAACAAGAACGGATTTAGAAGGATTTTGCGAGCTCAAGTGCCAAAGCTTGCTCTGAGAAACTCAGATACGCTACTTCGTTTGAAAGAGCAACGACAGCACTGTTTTTCTCCTTGCTTATCCCAAGAAATGCGTGGAAGAGACCGGTACCGCCATTGTGCCAAAGCAAGTTTTCTTTCTTATCAATCATCCAGCCCAATCCGATCCCATCCTTTTTTCCGGCAGAGCATTGCAGCTCGTGAGCAAAACTGAGATAAGACAACGAGCCGGAAAGGTTGAGGCTCGCAAAGCGCAAAAGATCTTGTGCGCTTGCATTAAGACAGCCCGCAGAAGCGAATACCGAAGAAGAAGGCCAAAGCCAGTTTCCAAAGTCGATGCCTTTCTTGAAGCCGTGGATGCTTCGATTTTCATCGGCGCCGAAGGTGGTCTCAGACAAGCCAAGATCAAAGACAATGAAGTCTATCATGCTTTGATAGTAGCCCTTGCCCGTGACTTCGCCGATTACCTGCCCGAGAACGGCATAGCCAAAATTTGAATACTTGAGCTTTCCTTTTGCTTTATTTTTATTAGCCAAAGCAGCTGCGGTTGCAAGCAGCCATTCTTCTTCGAACGGTATAAAGGGGTTCTCCCCTTTTCTGGAAGAAGAAAAACTCCAGGAGAGAGATTGGGGAATCGAATCAAAAAGCAAAGGATCGGAATACCCTGAGCTATGTGTTGCCAGCTCGAGAAGTGTAGGGTAATTGAGCGAAGACGGAAGGCTGAGGTAGGCATCGATAGTTTGATCAAGCTGAACGCGCCCCTCCAACACAAGTTTTGCGAGTAGTGAGCTGGTAAACAGCTTGGTGATTGAGCCTATTTCGTAGAGACGTTTTTCGGGCTCGAGCAAGTTTGCTCCCTGCCCATAGCTCACTATTGACTCGTGACCGTTTTGCATCTGAGCAAGGGTAAGCGAAAGATTTTGCTTGTTTTTGCAGTACTTCCAAATGAGCTTATCGCTTTTTTGGTTCATGATAGCTGCTTTCTTTTTTCAAGTCGCATCTTCCATACTATCGCACTTCAAATACAAAAAATACTTGTCCTGATTATTTAGCTCGTTTATACTTGCTGCGGTTAGGAGCTAGAAAGGGGTAACCTATGTCAGGTGCACGTACAGCGCTAAAAGTAATCGCAGCATTTATGATTATTGCTTCAATTCTCGGAATTGCGAGTGGAGCACTTATGCTTGCAGGTTCGAGTCTGCCGGAACTAGCAGAAACCTCGGTAGCTACCGAGGAGGGTGTCATTAACGCATCCAACGCGGTGTTGGCTCTCGGAATCGTCTCTATCGGTACCAGCATTGTCTATTTGATAATTGGTATTCTGGGATGGCGCGGAGCTAAGCATCCTTCGAAAATCGGGCCTTTCTTTTGGCTCTCAATTATCGGCGCTGTCCTCGGGGTGTTAGGTTTGGTGATGAATCTTTTCGATGGCACGTCTATCGCAGCCGCTAGCGTTATCCAAGTGATTCTTGTTTTGGTATGTGTGTATCTCGCTTACACCATCCGCAAAGGCCGTAGCGAGGGCCGCATCTAAAAGTGGGAACAGCCTCGTAAGCTAAACGAGACTACCGCAAAGTAAAAGGAGTTTGTCTGAAGAGACGAGCTCCTTTTCATTTTGTTCCAGCTATGTGGGTTTATGCCCAATAACTCTAAAGCAGGCTACTAGACACAAAAACGTCCGCTATCGGGGAGCCACGTCAGACAACGCTCGGTCAGAGATTGCAGTAGCTTATCGCGATGTTCGGTCGTAGATCAGAAAAGAGGC
Organism: Raoultibacter sp.; assembly: GCA_050945135.1. Taxonomy (GTDB): domain Bacteria; phylum Actinomycetota; class Coriobacteriia; order Coriobacteriales; family Eggerthellaceae; genus WRIS01. The sequence continues at coordinate 200 of JBMNSJ010000077.1, read as the reverse complement.
GCGGCGTATCTCTGGCCCCATTGGCAAGCATTGCCCTGAAACGAGGTTACCGAGCCCAGAATTTCCGAAAGTGCGGGTTATAGGAAAAAATGTGTTGATGACTAGTCCCAATCATGACGCCATGGATCTGAGGTGTGAAACTCACTCCAGACTATGGCGTCTCCCCATTGAGGGATGCTTTCATATGTTCGTTCTGAATA
>JBMNSJ010000076.1:0-3749 GCA_050945135.1 Raoultibacter sp. | reverse complement strand
CCTATCAGCTTCCGAAATACTAAAGTCGATGCCCACAGATGAAGACATCGACTTTCTTTATGATCAATATGCGCCAGTACCTAACAAGGGTAATAAGCCGGTTGAGTGGGGCGATGGATTGGTATGGCGCGAGCTGCATCATTCGACTCCGTACCCATACTCTGCTGATTAGCCCCCAGACACACTTTTTGTCCTATAACCCTTTTCTTCAGATGAAGCTTTTTTGGCAGACATGCTCCTTAGTCCGGTTTTCAGGGGCGCTATTTATCGCACAAGGATTTATGACCAGGCACTCTACTGCTGAGAAGGTGACCGAATCGCGTAAGACCAGTGAAATCCTTGCCTATTATCCGGACTAAGGGGCATGTCTTCCAAAATGACGTGGATTTTAAAAAAAGATTGGACTCCAGAGGTCTTCGCTTTGCGTGAAGCTGAATGCAGAAAGTGTTTATGCGGCATAGCTTCGAGGGCGCTTCTTGCAGCACCTCATCGGTAGTCGCCGATAAGCGCACGATTCATGCAAAGGGGCTCCAACCAGGAGCCCCTTTCGTGTGCTTGTGTTAAATATGCAGGAATGATTATGCAGGAAGTGGTGCATTGAGAGCAGAGAGAGCAAGAAGGTAAGAGTAACCATATTCGTTGTCATAGCCAGCCACAACGTGAACGGTATTGCCTAAAACCTCGATTTGCCCCGAAGCGACAATCGATCCAATGCCACGTCCGATAACATAGGTAGATACCATTGTTTTACGGTGGGATACTCTGATATTGAGAGGATGATCTTTTTCGTAAGCTCTCAGGACAGCCAGCACGTTTTCTTTTGTAAGATCTTTGGATGATCCGTTTTCTTCAAACTCCATAACGAGTGAAAGAATTGAGCCGTCGGTAACGGGCACGCGGCAAGAAATACCCACGGTGTTTTCAATCTCGGGGAACATGCGCTGCAGGCTCTTGGTTGCGCCGGTATCGGTGACCACGATGTTATCCATGCAGCCAAAACCGTTTGCAAATTTTTGTGTATTGCCATCGAGTGAAAGCTGAGAGTTGGTGATGGCGTGCGTGGTGTTTAAGAATATCTTTTTGGGCATACCGAAGCGATCGCCCAAGGATTTAACAATAGGCGCAGCACAGGTAGTTGTGCAGCTTGCGCGTGAAACGATAGAAAGGCCCGTATCGTCTTCGTTGTTGATGCCATGTATGACAAGGGGAGTATCGTCTTTTGCCGGAGCGCTCATGATGACTTTCTTTGCACCTGCATCAAGGAAAAGTTGAGCCTTTTCTTTGGTCAAGAACTTGCCGGTAGCATCAATGGCTACATCTATTCCAAGCTCTGCAAGCGGCAGCTCGGAAGGGTCAGCAGCACCAAACACAGGTAGCTCATATTTGAAGCCGGTGACGCTGCCCTCAATAACAGAACCGCGATCTACGAAGACGAGGTATCCAAAGTGATTATTACTAATAGCCTCCCCATTGGTGACTTCTCTTGAATATACGTCGAGGGGGAAGAAGCGATGCGTGGAGTCGTGCTCAATCTTTTCTGCAATCTCAACGAGGTTTTTTTGCCCCGATGCGCTTACTCCCTTGAGTTGGGTGAGCTCGCCTTGATCGGTTAAAGCTCGTAGTGTGCAATTAAAAATTCTACCGCCCAGGCCTGCCATAAAAAGCGTATTGGACATAACGCCTCCCATTCGTTTTCGTTTACATTGGTAACAGGTATCTCTTCAGTTATGTTGCCTTGCTCTTAATACAAAGAGTAAACAATCTGGTGCAGATAAGCTTTTCACTTATTTAGTATCCGTCAACCATTCTGCTCCCTTCTCGCTAAAAAGACAAAACAAAAACGGAGGCAGGGCAAATATCTCTGTATATGGTTCAAAACATCGATTTGAAAGCGGTTTACAATCACCGCTGCCTGCTCACAACCTGGATTAGTTGTTTAGATAAGCTTTTAGGATGGTATGATGTTTCCACGTGAGATGCTGCCTAACTGAGGAGAAAGCATGCAAGTATATAAACCACTAAACCAGACACAAAAACTTACGTTTGCGGTAGCTGGTCTTATTATTCTGACGGCTGTAATCCTGTGCTGTTGTATGCCCAAAGAAATGGCACACGCAGAGCCCGCATTAGAGACTTCAGGTGATTACGCTACTACACAAGCGCAGGTAGTAGTAGATAATTTTGACGACTTAAAAACTGAAATTGAGAACGTTACACCAGGCAATTCGCTGGAAGTAACAATCAGTTCTTTTTATGATAGCAAGTGGGCTGATACAATCACTGTTCCTCAAGGCGCCCAGGTTACGATAAAGGGTGAAACGTCGACGGTAGCACTAAAAAGAATGGTTGACGACTTTGAGTTTTGGTCCAACATGTTTACCGTCTCAGAAGGTTCATAGCTGACGGCTGAGTTTCTTACCTTTAACGGATATACGAAAGAGGGAACTTCAATAGATATCATACGTGTTGAGTCAGGCGGCACGTTTACTTTAGGCAAAGGTGCTACGATAACTTCTAATATATGTAGCGTAGGTGGTGGAGCAATAAAAAATGCTGGCACCTGCATTATCGATGGTGGAACAATCAGCAATAACTCCGCACCGAGTGGTGGAGCCATTTATAACAGTGGCAAACTTACTCTAAAAGATAACTCGACATTCAAAGAAAACGTAGCGACCGGAAAAGCCTCTGATCCCCTCTTGCCTTATGTGGGTGTCGGTGGGGGAATCTATAACGATATAGGAGGAACGGTAAGCTGCGAAGTGAGCAATGCCGAGCGGACCATAACCTTCGACGGCAATGATGCAGCCGTAGCGGGGGGAGCTATGGCAAACCTCGGCACTTTCACAATCCGTGACTGCTTCATCATTAACGGAGAAGCAACAATGGGCGGCGGCGGAGCAGTCAACCTTGGTGAGCTTACGTTAGAGAAAGGCGCTAGAATCACCGAGAATAAGGCCATAGGCGCTCTTGGAGTTGGCGGTGGAATACTCAATTGGGAAGATGATTCACTCGGTACCTCAACGAGGGGAAAGCTCATTATGAAAGATGGCTCCATTGATCACAACAGCGCTAGGTTGGATGGCGGCGGCGTAGACAATCGTGGCGTATTTGAAATGACAGGTGGCCTAATTGGTGCGAACACTGCTACTGATGGCGGCGGCGGCGTGCACATGTCAGGACTTAATGCATCTCTTACCCTCGATGGCGGAAATATAGTCGGAAATGCCTGCAGTGGAAACCCAAACCCCAACCTTGATTCGCATGGCGGTGGTATTGATGTTTCCTCGGGGTTTTTAACAATGAACTCAGGCGTTATTCACGATAATAAATCAGCTATCGGAGGAGGCGTCAGTATCTATAACGGCGGCTTGAGTGGTTTTGAGTTTTACGGTGGAGGTATATCGTCCAACACGGCAGAGTATGGCGGTGGCGTCGCCTTTTACCGAGTAGATAAACCCGATGCTAAAAGCACCTTTTCAATGTATGATGGAGGCATTATCGATAACGTTGCAACTGTCGAAGGTGGAGGCGTTTGGTGTGGCAATGAGGGCGTCTTTACACTCTCTGGTGGCACGATAGAAAGAAACACAGCCTCTTCGCATGGCGGTGCTTTGTATAGTTGGCATGACCCCCTGAATCTGATCCAACCCCAGTGTTAGGAAATAGATAGAATTCGACACTGAAGGGAAAGGACCAGACAATGAAAAAGACACGCTACACCACAGAGCAGATCATCATGAACCTGC
>JBMNSJ010000075.1:0-3789 GCA_050945135.1 Raoultibacter sp. | reverse complement strand
AATCTGTCGGTAGCGGATACGAACCACCATCCGGGCATATCCATCAAAAGGGAACCGACGACTGGCGCTTTACAAAATGGGCGGTCGATGGCATCAAATTCTGAACCCCCAACAACTTTACGCCGTCGAGCATTTAGGGTATGGGGTGCGAGCCTTCGTCATGGGCTATACTAATACGTATGGAAAACTTGCATTTACAACAGTTCAACAATGCGCCGATTGGTATTTTCGATTCGGGCTTCGGGGGTCTTACCGTTGTGCGAAAAATCGCGCAAAAGCTGCCCCATGAAAACCTGATTTATCTTGGCGATACTGCTCGTTTCCCCTACGGTCCACGTAGCCTCGAAGAAGTTGATGGCTTTGTTCAGCAAATTGGATCCTGGTTAATTGCGCGTGGCGTAAAGTTTATCGTTATAGCTTGTAATTCGGCGACTGCCGCGGGCTTGCAACATGCTCAGGAAAGCTTTGCGGTTCCGGTGATTGGGGTTGTTGAACCAGGCGCTCGTGCCGCTACCGTCGCGACCAACAACAAGCGCGTGGGAGTGATAGCTACTAAAGCTACAGTCGAGTCTGAAGCCTATACGAAAGCAATACGCGGTATCGATTCTTCCATCACGGTTTTCTCCACCGCTACGCCGCGTTTTGTAACCATTGCTGAACAGGGAATACGCATGGCTGAAGGACCGATTGAGAATTACACCTCACTTGCTTCAAAGGTGTACATACGACCCGCCTTTCAAGAGATTGCGCAAGAGTATCTTGAGCCTCTTCGTCGCTGTGAAATAGACACCTTAGTACTAGGTTGTACTCACTTCCCCCTCTTAAAAGCGCTCATTGGTGGGGTAGTAGGGCACAAGGTTACCTTAATTTCTTCTGCCGAAGAAGTTGCTCGCGAGGTTAGCGAGATGCTTACGCAGCGCCATATGCTTGCGTCGATAGAAAACCAGCCAAGCCATGAGTTTTTTACGACGGGTGAAGATATTGAAGAGTTCAGAAGTTTTGGAAGTCGGGTGCTGCAAACACGCATCGAGTCGGTAAATCGTATCGACTTTAGCTAAGTGCGATGTTTCAAGACAGCCAGATAAAGGAAAGCAAGAAAATGAAAAAAGTTGTTATTGCGAGCAATAATGCACATAAGGTGTCTGAGATAAAAACTGCACTCAATTTTGAGGGCTGGGAGTTTTATACCCTGCGAGAGCTCGGGATTGTGTCAGAGCCTGAAGAGGATGCCGATACCTTTGAGGGAAACGCACGCATTAAGGCGCAGGCTGCTCATGCGGCATGTGGCTATGCTGCTCTTGCTGATGATTCGGGAATAGTCGTAGATGCGCTGAATGGTGCTCCCGGAGTTTTTTCTGCGCGCTATGCGGGAGAGCACGGTTCAGATGCTGATAACAATACAAAGCTTTTAGCCGAGCTTGAAGAAATTCCCGATGAGCGCCGTACGGGACGTTTCGTTTGTTCGCTGGTGTTCATCGATGAAGATGGAACTGAACTCGTTGCTCAGGGAACAATTGAAGGGTACATTGGCTATGAGCTTCAGGGTGATGAAGGCTTTGGCTATGACCCTTTATTCTTCCCACTGGAGTTTAAAGGAGAGAAAACGCTCGCTGAAGTGAGTCAAGATGAAAAAAATGCCATTTCGCATAGAGGCAACGCACTTCGAAACCTTAAGGAGAAGCTGAGTATTTCCGGTACTGATATACGTTAACAATCATTCCGATTACGAAGATGGTTGAAAGTATATATGCCAAAATCATAAGAACGATGATGTTGGCAAGCGCTCCATAGAGCTCGTTGTAATTGCTGAAATTTGCATAGTAGAAGCCATACATTGCGAAAGCAATAATCCACCCACATATCGTAACCAGTGTTCCTTTGTTCGTATCTCTGCTTGGTATACGCTTGCTAACTGCTGTCATGTACGCGAACTTTACCCCTGTAAAGGCTAGGATAATCAAAAGAACCCAACGAAGGGCAGCTATGAAGCCCTGCATGTCACCAGAGATGAAGCCAATAAGATATTCACTAAGGGCAATGATGGCAACTCCAAACAATACGATAATAACTAAAATGAGTGTGAGCAGAACCGCTTTCAGTCTCTTTGCGATGACATTAGGTCCTTCGAAGCCGTAGAGTGAGTCTGATCCTGTTATGAGGGAGTTTAGGCCATTCGACCCAATGAAAAGAGCTACGATGAGCCAAATGCCAACACTCATGGTGGACGCCTTTTGTTCAGTGGGGGCGAAGAGCGCTAAGATAGCATCGGGAAGGCTGGATTCGAGTGGGCTCAAGAGTTTCTCGATTGGCAGCGAGAAGTATTGAGCAGCGAAAAAAAGGATGATGAGCACAGGAGCGATAGACAAAACGCTAAAGAACGCAAGGTGCGCAGGGAGAAGCTTGACCGTGGATTCGTCCCAGATTGCTAGCAGTTCTTTTGCGATTATGAGAGCTCTTTCTTTCACTGGCTTACATCCCACCTCTTGAAGGTTTTGAGCACCTCTTAATCCATCTTAATTCGAAACAGTTTAGTTTGTCCTTATTGAATCCAATTGTTGCGAAATGGATGGTTTTCACTATCTCTACAAATATATGTAGTGACATACAAAAAAGCTGGTCATTAATAGGTATGGTAGATAAAAACTCACTGCTAAGTATGCAGTATGTGGATAATATACATGTACCTGTAAGAAAATTCTTGACTTTATAACAGGTACATGTAATATATCTTCTAAAGGTACCTGTAATACTAAGGAGGTAAGATTATGAACGAATTACAGGCAGAAGTTTACGAAAAACTATCCACGCTGCAATGGCTTTTACAGCGTCGTCGATTTGCGACAGGTGCCGCTCATCGTCCTATTGCTGATCCCACCCGCGGACAGGGGCGTGTCCTTGCGTTTCTCAGGATGCAGCCTGAAATCAGCACCAAGGATTTGTCGTATCTCCTTGGTATTAGGCAGCAATCACTAAACGAGCTACTGAACAAACTTGAAAAGAGCGGGCTTGTTGTTCGGAAGCCTTCTGAAGAAGACAAGCGCGTTATGATTGTGCACTTAACCGAGAAGGGTAAAGAAGCACAACCTGAAGACGATACTTATGACGATATATTCAATTGCCTCGAAGAAGAAGAGCTAGCAACATTCAATAGCTATCTTGATCGCATCATCAATGCTTTGCAGGATGAAGTGGGCGACCCAAGAGAAGATTTGGAAAAATGGATGAATGCTGCTCGAGAGCGCATGGGCGACGAAAGATTCGAAAGACTCATGGAAATGAAAAGCAGCTTCTGTGGCGGCTTTGTTCCTGAGGGCTTTGATCAGTTCGCGCGCGGAGGAATGCCGCATCGACCAAAGCCTAAGCCAGGTTCAGAACGCTTTAACTATGACTGCGGCGGTCCCATTCCTGAAGGGCGTGTTGATATTTCCGTTGATTGGCGATGCAAGGATGAAAGAAGGCCTAATCCGAAGGGCGAAGATAAAGAATAGCGCGCAGCTACTTATATCTTTATCAGCCCCAACGTTATCGGTGGGGGTTAAGTGAAATCTGGCAGGTTAAAATCTTATACCTAGCTTAACCCCCACCACCTATTCCTAAAAATAAGCCGACGAAAGGGTGAATTCCTATGTTTAAAACCCTTAAAACAGAAAAGAAAAAATCAGACATCCCGCTCTTTGAGCTTGATAAAGTTACTGGCCTGCCCCCATTTTCTGTACCAACCAAAATGTTAGTTTCTAAGCTGCGATCGCTTGGATTGCAGGAGGTCTGTAGCCAAGCGAGCTATGGGGT
>JBMNSJ010000074.1:0-4267 GCA_050945135.1 Raoultibacter sp. | reverse complement strand
TTAAAAACTGCAGCAGGCGATTTGTCGTGTTTAAGGAAAAGGGATACCGCCTTCATCCTCTGCTCATAAGAATACATTGACATAATTCCAGATTCCTTTCATGTCCAGGATTATGTCCGCAGTCCCACAGCCACCTTCACACCTTCCACCAGCACCCCTGGTTCCTTTAGCTATAGCTGTGTGGTTACCAACACCAACAACTCAGTCACCGGTACCAAAGTGGTGTCTGCTACAACAAACACAACCATAATCACTATTGCCGCAGCACCTGTTACACCAAGTGATTCCACAAACACATCTGACACGGGATCTAACTCAAAGAATGCGAACGGAAATACAAGCAGTGCAAAGGTAGCAAAAACAGGTGATATAGCTCCCCTGTGGCTTGTCCTTATGGCCTTATTCTTCTCTGCTGCTTTAGTTGGGCTGTGCTTGCGCACAAGAAAGCAGAGGCTCTAAGCGCTGAATGATATACATAAGAGAATGAAAGATTGTTCGAGTTGAAAAAGTGGTGGGCGATGAGGGATTTGAACCCCCGACCTTGAGTGTGTAAAACTCCTGCGCTCCCGCTGCGCCAATCGCCCACGTTTTTGCTGCGGCTTGCTATTCTCGCACAAGAATCGAAATTCGGCAAATATCATTTTTCATAATTCACCTTCACCCCAAAATCAATGTAAACAGACGGTAAAACTAGCCAGCATTTTTTCACCATTATGTATAATCGGTTTGGACGAAAACACAAACAGCTAAAGGAGAGTAGATGGACACCAGCAAACGCCCAGAAGACATGCAGAGGATTACCACGAGTCAGCTTGCTAACGCTTTCATCGAAGAGCAAGTAGAGGCAGTGAAAGAGCAGGTCGGCAGTAAGAAAGTTCTTCTGGCATTATCGGGTGGAGTAGATAGTTCGGTTGTTGCAGCACTCCTTATCAAAGCAATTGGAAAGCAGCTTGTCTGCGTTCATGTTAATCATGGCCTCATGCGTAAGGGTGAAAGCGAAGAAGTCATTGATGTTTTCCGAAATCAACTCGACGCAAACCTGGTATTTGTAGATGCCGTTGACCGTTTTCTCGACAAACTTGCAGGTGTTGCCGAGCCAGAGCAGAAACGCAAGATTATCGGTGCAGAGTTTATTCGCGTGTTTGAAGAAGAAGCTCGCAAACTTGACGATGTCGACTTTTTGGCACAAGGAACTATCTATCCTGACATCTTAGAAAGCGGTCCAGTAAAAGCCCATCACAATGTCGGCGGCCTTCCTGACGATATGCAGTTTGAGCTTGTTGAGCCGGTTAGACTTCTCTTCAAAGATGAGGTTCGTGTGATTGGACGCGAGCTTGGCTTGCCCGAAAGCATGGTAGAGCGCCAGCCCTTCCCCGGTCCAGGATTGGGTGTACGATGCCTGGGTGCCATCACCCGTGACCGCCTAGAGTGCGTTCGCGAGTCTGACGCCATTCTTCGCGAAGAGTTTAAGAATGCGGGACTGGAGGGAAAAGTCTGGCAGTACTTCACAAGTATCCCCGACTTCAAATCTGTTGGTGTTAAGGACGATAAGCGCAGCTTTGAATATCCCGTGATAATTCGTGCGGTGAACACGGTTGATGCGATGACTGCAACTATCGAGCGTATCGATTATGACCTCTTGGAGAAAATTGTTGACCGCATCACACATGAAGTCCCTGGTGTGAATCGTGTCGTTTACGACTTGACTCCTAAGCCCGTCGGAACAATTGAATGGGAATAGAAACTGAGCTTTTATCTCCGAGGGTGAAAGCTCAGTTTAGAAATTTGTATAGTCTGATGCTTTTCTGAAATCACTATAAAGCTCATCTACCCCGTCTCTTTGGGTTCTCAAACTTCGCTTGGAAATACCGCGAACATAAGGCAATCATATGGTTGCCAACGATAAGTCAGCCTTCAAAGAAAGGGCAACTGCAGTGGGATTTTCTGGGACGTGAGATATGTATTACGGTATGACAGGGGTTGATTACTGTCTCTTTTATGTGGGCTTTCATATTTACCGTCGGTCACCTGTTCGAGTGATGTGACCTCACTGCGTTTAAAGTAATCAAGACCTCATCATTGAGAAGCGTTACTTGCTGAAGACCAAAAGTTCACGGGAGCACTCATCTTTCACTGAACACTCAAGTGGTTAGGCTGTCAGCGTGCAAACGGGGACGACGTAGACCCCGTCTTCACGCACGTAAGCAAAACTTCCTAGACCTTCGACAATAGCAAGAAATGCAGGTGGTTTTCCGCCTGCATTAGTAATTTTCTCCTTAACTTTCAAAAGGTTTGCTGCTGCTTTATCTGCCTGATTGTGACCAAGCTTAATTTCGATACCCGCCCATTGCCCGTCTTCGGCCTGGAGAATAGCATCAACCTCTAGACCTTCTCTATCGCGGTAATAGAAAACTTCGGTGTTGCTAACTTGCCCATAGGTAAATAAATCGCGCATACACATACATTCAAACAAAAAACCAAAGGTTTCTAAGTCTTCGATAAGAGTTGATGCGTTTGCTTTCAAGATTGCCGCAGTGAGGGATGGGTCCACTATATGATATTTAGGGCGCTTGTTTATCCGTAAGGGTGAGCGAAGGTTGGGTGCCCATGTTCCGATTTCTTCGACTATAAAGATCTTTTCTAAGGCATCAAGGTAATCGTCGACGGTTTCTTTCGCTAGAGCAATTTCTGAATCAATTTCAGTCATATCCCCAATCATCGTTTTTGTCTTTGTTGCCTGTTCGGCGTTTCGCGCAAGCGAATGAAGTAACCGTCCAATTTTTTTAGGATCACGTTTTTTCCCATCGACCCTTGAGAGGTCATCGTTTTGGATTTCTGCTACATAACTTCTTGCCAGCCGCTGTGCACGCGTTGTGGGCGTTTTAAGAGAAGCGGGCCATCCGCCACGGACTACCAGGTGGCTTAATTCATCCAGTGTCATATTTGGTGCGACCGAAGAGGGCTGCTTTCCTTCAAAAAGAGTCTGAAGTGACACCGTCGCATTTGACTCTCCTGATTCCGAAAGCGACATAGGGCGCATACGAAGTTTTTCAATCCTGCCAATGCCGCTATGTTTAGGCTTGTGCTTTTTAGGAACTGCCGAACCGGTCAATAAATAAGTTGCCCCTTTCCCAGAGCGGTCCACTTCGTTTCGCACGCCGTCCCAAAGTTGCGGCGCTTCTTGCCATTCATCAATAAGGCGTGGGTGTGCACCTTGCAAGGCTGTTTGAGGGGCAATTGAAGCAATTTCAAGATTTTGGAAATTGCCATCAGGATCCATCAAATTGATCTCGCTATTGGCGAATGCTTGCGCGGTCCACGTTTTACCGCAGTATTTCGGTCCTTGGATGCAGACAGCGCCGAAGTCTTCAAGCCCTTCGATGATTCTTGCTTCAAGAAGTCTGGAAATGTAATCTGCATTTTTCAGTGACCCATAATCCATACTTCGTTCTCCGCTCTCATCATGAGATTCTTGGTATTGCGGATATTTTACTAGCAAAAATGCGGTATGTCTACTCGCGGTTTTGCGGACCCCTATAATGTCGGGTCAATCGTCAAAAGGGTACCGAAAATAGTATCCTTTTGACATGATTTACTACCAAGCAACCCGCTTTACAAGAGACCTTGATGCTGTGAGGGGTCTGGAACCCGAAGGCTTCCGATAAGTCGTGACAGAGCCCACACTTGCTTGAGTACCAATTTGAGTATCATCCCGATGATACTCAAATGCATTTCTGATACGACTAAACATGAGAGCTGACAGGACAGCATAAGCGAGCATCAGAAGTTAAGCTCCAATTATTGAGTGGGAATAGCTTGAGGCGACTGTCTACACTCTATCCCCTGCCGCATAAAAGGCTTTTGCATCCACGACGCATCTTATTCGCCTCATGTCAAAACTCTTGAAGCAGGTCGATTCGCCAAAACGAGAGTGAAAGACCTTCTTTTTATGGTACCCTTTTCTCACCATAAAAAGGAAGAAAGCGGGACCAACATGAGCCTCGTCAAATCAAAGTTCGCACTTTTGGTAAGTTTCATCGCTGTCGTTTTAATCACCCTAGGCATTGCTGTCCTACCACAAACGGCCTACGCGGTTACTATCGAACAAGATGGTGTAACGTATGAAATTGACGATTTGGGATTGGCATGACCCCCTGAATCTGATCCAACCCCAGTGTTAGGAAATAGATAGAATTCGACACTGAAGGGAAAGGACCAGACAATGAAAAAGACACGCTACACCACAGAGCAGATCATCATGAACCTG
>JBMNSJ010000073.1:0-4443 GCA_050945135.1 Raoultibacter sp. | reverse complement strand
ATCGCCTTCCTTTGAATCCGTTTTCGTGGTAGTTAACAGATTCTAGACGATGACCGTATCTTCATGTTCAGGCTGGCTCAGCCTTCAAATCAAATTTCTCTTTACACCAACATTCGGCACGCGATCAAATTTTTCTAGCATACGTATACCCATATGGGTATAATGAGCCTCGAAAACTTAGCCCAAGGAGCAAAGCACATGAGAATATTTGAGAAGTTAGAAGAAGTACTGGAATGGGGCGGAGTAAAGAAGGATGTTACTTTGCTTATCGTCTCAACAATCGCACTCGTTTTCAGCTTTTTTGCGCCCAGCCTATTCCCCATTAATCCTGCCTGGATTGCAATTATCTTATGCGGAACACCCATTGTTCTAGGCGCAATACACGGACTGGTAACTGCCTTTGACATCAAAGCAGACGTACTAGCTTCAATCGCCTTAATCGCAGCGGTTATTATCGGGGAAGATTTTGCTGCTGGAGAGGTTGCGGTCATCATGCAGCTGGGCGCTCTTCTGGAAGAACTCACCGTAGCAAAAGCACGAGCCGGCATCGAGCGTCTTGTAGGTTTAACGCCGCGCACAGCACGCGTTATTCGCGAAGGTGACGAGCACATTATTCCCGCTGAAGAGGTAAGCGTTGGCGATTGTGTGCGAGTTCTACCTGGAGAAACAATTCCCGTTGACGGAACAATCAACAGCGGACAGACTTCTATCGATGAATCGGTTATGACAGGAGAACCTCTTCCTGTTGATAAAAAAGCTGGAGACCAGGTTCGTAGCGGAACGGTTAATCAATTCGGTGCGTTCGACCTTATCGCGGAGCGTGTCGGAGAGAATAGCTCTCTGCAGCGCATGATTTCACTTGTAGAATCCGCTGATGCTGGCAAGGCTAAAATCGTACGTCTCGCAGATAGATGGGCCACCTGGATTGTGGTTATTGCACTCGTTTCTGCTGCGGCAACGTGGCTTATCACCGGAGAGATAATTCGCGCGGTAACCGTTTTGGTGGTGTTTTGCCCCTGCGCGCTTGTGCTCGCTACCCCTACCGCAATTGTTGCAGCTATCGGTAACGTTACAAAGTTTGGCATTCTTGTTCGGGAAGGAGATGCCCTCGAGCGTCTTGCAAAAGTCAAACGAATCGTCTTCGACAAAACCGGAACACTTACTCATGGCAAGCCTGAAGTTGTCAAAGTTGTTTCTACCAATCCAACAATAGATGAACATACGCTGTTTTCTCTTGTAGCCTCAGCAGAAAGTATGAGTGAACACCCCCTAGGCAAAGCCATCGTAAAAAGCTGGTCTACCAATAATGATTCGCGACTCGAAAAACCAAACGACTTCATCATGACGCCCGGACAAGGCGTAGAGGCGCTTGTCTCCGGGAAGCAAATTGTCGCTGGAACCTTGGAAATGATTGAGAAGCGAAGCGGCGCAAGGCTCTCGCCGGAAAGCTCTGCACAAGACTATCTCGACCAGGGTTGTACGCTTGTATATGTAGCCATCAATAAAGCCATCGCTGGATACATTGTTCTTGCCGATACTCTTCGTTCTTCTGCTCCAGACACGGTTCAACAACTGAAAACGCTCGGAGTTTCTCCTGTGCTTGCAACAGGAGACCACAAACTTGCCGCCCAAAACATTGCAGCCAAGGTAGGCATTAGCGAAGTCGAAGCCGAATGTTTGCCTGAGAGAAAAATGGAACTTATTGATCTTTACGAGAAAAAAGGTATGCCCGTCTGCATGGTCGGTGATGGCATTAACGATGCTCCTGCCCTCAAAAAGGCAACGGTTGGTATTGCCTTAGGTAACATTGGAAGCGATATTGCTGTCGATGCCGCTGATATTGCTCTTGTCAATGATGATATTTCTTCCCTTCCCCATTTGCTCGCTCTCTCAAAACGGATGATGACCACCATCAAGCTTAATATGAGCTTTTCTCTCGTTCTGAATTTTGTTGCGATTTTCCTTGCCATGATTGCCGTGCTCGACCCAATTTCTGGAGCGCTTGTTCACAATGTTGGCTCAGTTATTGTGGTCGTTAATTCTGCTCTACTTCTACGCTGGGGCGGTAAAAAGAAATATCGCAGCGTGCAAAGCCCCAGCAAGAAATCATCACCTACAGGAGAAAGAAGCGCCGCTTCGCATGCTGCATAAGTTGCTTACGCTCACGAGGGAAGCTAATGCTTACGGTTTAGTACAAGATTACTTACGCCAAAACACGTAGCGGCATTGATTGATACAATCTGGCCTAATCTCGTTTATGGACAGAGTAAAAAGGACTGCGATACCGATGAACTCTCTTACGGAATTCTTGACTGATTATAGGTTTTCGTTTTCAGAACGCCCTTTTTGCGTTATTGACTCTTTGCTTTTCACTCAGTTTTCCTATCTCAACTGTCATAAAATGGTGCCTCGTCTCGAAGCATTAGGCTCTCTATCTTATAAGGGAGATAGTCAGCTTACGCAAAAGCCGAGCTTCACTCACATTTTTAAATCGCCAGAATTTGGAAGCATTTTCGATAATTATCGAATCGATAAAACCCTTGAGACAATCGAAGGCCTTGCCACAAATCCGCGATATACCGATATCACAATTAGCGAATACATAAACCTTATGGAAGAAGGCTGGTCAGGTCCTGATTTTCAGCCTGTTCAGTTTGCTGCATACTCGCTCTTCCTACATAATCAGTTTGTTTATGTAGTCTTTCGGGGAACCGATGACACCATGCATGGCTGGTACGAAAGCTGTCAGATGGCCTGCAACTATCCTGTCCCTGCACAGACCTACACTTTGCGATACCTCGAAACGATTGCTCATGCATATCCTCAGCTTCCGCTTTATGTCGGCGGGCACTCAAAGGGCGGAAACCTTGCAGTATACGCCGCACTTAATGCGTCAGAGGCAACCAAAAACAGAATCGTAGAGGTGCATGATTTTGATGGGCCTGGCTTCCAGCCAGGCGATGTTGGCGAAAAGGAATTCGCCAGCCTTACGGGCAGAGTCAAAAAGTTCATCCCCCAAAATTCGCTGTTTGGTCTTCTTCTGGAGGAGCGTGATGAGTATCGCGTGGTAAGCAGCTGGGGGAACATGATTGAACAACACGATCCTTATTTCTGGGCGATCGAGAACGGTAACTTTGTTTACTTTGACACGGTTGATAGTCGAGCTTTGCGCAGGCAGAAGGTTATTAGCGAATGGTTTGCCTCACTTTCGCGTGAAGAGCTGTCGGTTTCTATCGATGCCCTCTTCGAGACAATTCAAGCCGGCGGAATCGAATCGGTTCTTGATCTTTTGGTTGAAAGCCCCGGTGAATTCAGCGACATCATTAGACAATCTCTCGCTCTTACCAGCCCCGAATCGAAACACACCATGCAGGCTTCGTTGCGTTCTTTGCTGCGAACATCGCTCAAGCACATCGCAGATTAAACAGCTTTGGGGCTAGCACCAATCCAACCAAACCCTTTTACTGATTAGCGAAAAGAACCTCGTCTATTACTTCTTCTAATTCTCGACGGGAATGAACAACTTTCTAACGACCGCATTGATAAATAGAATACCTGGATTATTCGAGGATTAGAGTTCGCGTGATGCGGTCATAATGCGCAAAATTCCAAGCTTTTCCTGGTTCAAATATAGGACGACTAGAGATACACTATCTCTAGTCGGATCGGTGGATAGGAATAATACAACATGATAAATTGTCGCAATCTCGCAACTGCGGGAAATACGCTTTTTGTACTTTTGCTTTCAGTGCTTCTCGCTGTTTCTCTGTTTCCCTTACAGGCAATTGCTGATGAAGGTTTTTTCTCGGAAGACATAACCGAAGAAGAAACGCATATCAGCGAAGAGGGAATAGATTTCTCTACTGAACCACCAGCTGAACCGAATGCGCCCGAGGAAAGCTCTGCCACCAAGGATTCCGATACTATCATCGATAGCAATACCTTTGCCGAAACCCTCGCTGTCCCCGAAGAAAGAATCACCGCTCTTGCAACCTCACCCGTAAACAAGACCATGGCTGACGCTTTTCCCGACAAAGCCTTTCGTACCAATGTTATAGAGAAGGTTTTAAATAAAACAACTGATGAAATTTCTGACGAAACTATTATTACCAGCGAAATGGCCGGCATTATTGCAGCTCACCAAAAAATTAATGTGTCTTGGCTCGGAATTTATGATCTTTCGGGAATTGAGTATTTTACCTCGCTTAGCGAGCTCGATTGCTCTTTCAATGAGCTCACTGAACTTGATGTCAGCAACAATACAAACCTTCTAGATTTTCGTTGTTACTTCAACAAGCTTAAAACACTTGATACAAGTGGCATGACCCCCTGAATCTGATCCAACCCCAGTGTTAGGAAATAGATAGAATTCGACACTGAAGGGAAAGGACCAGACAATGAAAAAGACACGCTACACCACAGAGCAGATCATCATGAACCTGC
>JBMNSJ010000072.1:0-4545 GCA_050945135.1 Raoultibacter sp. | reverse complement strand
GCAGAGTATCATGATTCATGAGGGTTCCTTCCATTTTGTTTTTTCGACAACTACAGGATAGCGGAGGAACCCTTTTCCTCTATCCATTGCCAAGAAAACCCTTGACCCTCTAAAACTTTACGCCGTCCTCAGTGGATTAAGAATATGGGCAAACGAGAAGCACGAAGCTTGTTTGGAAGAGTGAAAACTGACGAACGAGATGTTTCTGAAAGCCCCTTGAGGAACTTTGCCACTGAGAACGGCGGATAAAGTGCGGATTTATAGGACTAAGGAGAATCATGGCAAAGCATATTTTTGTGACCGGTGGCGTTGTTTCCTCACTCGGAAAAGGTATTACTGCAGCCTCATTAGGGCATTTACTTAAAGCGCGTGGGTACAAAGTAACCATGCAAAAGATGGATCCGTATTTAAATGTCGACCCAGGAACGATGTCTCCTTTTCAGCATGGAGAAGTTTTTGTTACCGATGATGGTCACGAGGGAGATCTTGATTTAGGACACTATGAGCGTTTCATCGACGAGAGTCTGTCCCGGGAGAGCAATTTTACCCAAGGCTCAATTTACCAAAGCCTTATCGCGCGCGAGCGAAGAGGAGATTTCCTAGGCGGTACGGTTCAGGTAATTCCGCATGTGACCGAGGCTATCAAAGAGCGCTTGCGTCGGCTTGGCGAACACAGTGATGCAGATATCGTAATCTCAGAGATTGGTGGAACAATCGGCGATATCGAATCCCAGCCTTTTATCGAAGCGGCGCGCCAGTTCAAAAACGAGAAAGAGCCTGGTGATGTTGTGTTTGTGCATGTCACGCTTGTTCCCTATATTGCAGCAGCTCACGAAGTCAAGACGAAGCCAACGCAGCATAGCGTTAAAGAGCTTCGTTCAATTGGTGTTCAGCCTGACTTCATTGTCTGTCGGTCAGATCACGAAATCACGAAAGAAGTTCGAGAAAAAATAGCATTGTTTTGTGACGTGCATCTCGACAATGTACTCGCCTGTATCGATGCCTCTTCAATTTACGAGGTTCCCCTGGCACTTCATGAGCAGCGATTTGATGCCATGGTGCTTGACCGTATCGGGTTTGCGCACCGGTCGATTAACCTTGACCCGATTGCTAGTTTTGTAAAAGCCTCAAAAGAATGCGATAAAGAGGTTGATATAGCAATCGTGGGAAAGTACGTAAGCTTGCCAGATGCTTATCTTTCGGTAGTCGAGGCACTTTATCATGCGGGTGTTAACGCTGGGGTGCAGGTAAACGTTCATCTTGTCGATGGAGAGTCAATCGATAAGAAAAACGTACAAGACACCCTGAAGGAGATGGACGGTATTTTAGTGCCTGGGGGCTTTGGTCAGCGAGCTTTTGAAGGTAAGATAATAGCAGCCCAGTATGCGCGTGAAAACAAGATTCCATTTTTGGGAATTTGTTTGGGTTTGCAAGCTGCGGTATGCGAGTTTGCGAGAAACGTCGTCGGCCTTCGCGGCGCGACTTCGGTGGAGTTTGACGAAGAGGCGGTATTCCCTGTTATCGGTCTTATGCCAGAACAGGAGGATGTTGAGGAGAAAGGCGGAACTATGAGGCTCGGTGCCTATCCCTGCAAGCTTCTCCCGCATACAAAGGCATACAAAGCATATGGGGGCGAGGTTATCTACGAACGTCATCGTCATCGCTATGAAGTCAATAATGCGTTTCGCAACCAGTTGTGCGAGCAAGGGCTTATTATTTCGGGTATCTCTCCTAACGAACGCTTGGTAGAGATGATCGAGCTTAAAGATCATCCCTGGTATGTAGCAAGTCAGGGGCATCCTGAGTTCAAGAGTCGCCCCACACGACCACACCCCCTCTTTCGCGATTTTGTCGCGGCAGCAGCACAGACATCATGATTGATCGCCTCATCCGAGAATATCTAGCGTTTTTGAGCGTTGAGCGGGGGAGTTCACCGCTTACTATCTCGGCTTATCGCCGCGATTTGCAGGATTATGAGCACTATCTTGCGCGCAACTCAATAAGCGAGATTGATGCTATTACCCGCGATACCATAATTTCTTACGAGGAAGATTTGATTAAGCGCTCTTATGCGGCTTCTTCGATTGAGCGACATGTCTCGGTTCTTAAGGGCTTTCATAAATTCCTGGTTCGTGAAGGCTACTCTAAGAAAAATCCCACCGATTCGGTTAGCCTTCCTAAAGTCCCTTTAGCCTTGCCGGATGTGCTTTCGATTGAACAGATGGACCAATTGCTTGCACAGCCCTTTACCGATGATGCGCGCGGCTTGCGTGATCGAGCTATCCTTGAAGTGCTTTATGGCTGCGGACTGCGAGTGAGCGAACTCGTTTCGCTTGATGTGGGCAATGTAGTGTTTGCGGAGCAGTATATGCGTGTTCGCGGAAAGGGAAGCAAAGAGCGCATCGTTCCTATTGCGGGAGAAGCCTTGAGCGTGTTGACACGATACCTTGAGGAAGGTCGACCGAATTTGCAGTCAAGGCAAAAGCCAAACTCGGCAGTTTTTCTCAATGCCCGTGGAGGTCGTCTCACGCGTCAGAGTGTGCATTCTATCGTTGCTCGCGCGGGACTCTATATAAAAATTGAGGACCTCCATCCACATACACTTCGTCACTCCTTCGCAACTCATCTACTTGAAGGAGGCGCCGATTTGCGCGTTATCCAGGAGATACTTGGCCATTCCGATATTTCGACAACTCAAATATATACGCATGTTAACCGTTCTCACATAAGAGCCGAATACTTACGCGCGCACCCCCGCGCTGGTGTATCATAGAAAAGGTCGAGAGAAACTTCTTCCCTCAGGGCGTGCAAATGTGTAGTGTGGAGCGCTTGGGCAAGCTCATTGCAATGAGCTCATGAGGGGCAAGGCGATTCGTATTAATGAGAATCGTCTGTGGTGTGAGAAGTGTCAAGAATGGGGTAGTTTGAAGTTTAGTTACCAAAAGCTATTTGCAGGAATCATCATCGTTGTTGTTCTAGCTTTCGTTTTGCTTCGAGGAGATCAACTCGTTGAGCTTGTCGAGACCATTCAGCGTGGCGCAATAATTCCTATTGTTGCTGCCGTAATTACCCAGCTTGGCAAGTACTTTGCTCAAAGTTTTGCGTATTCAAAATCTTTCGCGGCTGTTGAAGAAAAGATGCGTCCTCGCGATACACTTCCTTTGGTGTTCGGAACCTTTTTCATGAACACAATTGCCCCCAGTCTCAACACCGCCGGAATGGCTCTGGTTGTTGATGATGCGCACCGACGAGGCATTAAAACCGGAAAGGCCACGTCAGCAGCAATTCTGATGCAGATTTCAATAGAGTCTGGTTTTATGACCATTATGATTATCGGCTTTGGAGTGCTTGCAATTACGGGCAATCTTGATCCCTTATGGCTATTGCTGGGTCTCATTGTTGTTGTCATGGTGGCTACCTTGTGTGGTGTTTTAATCCTTGGTCATAAAAAGCCAAAACTGCTCATGAAGATTCTTAAGCCAATTGAGGCTTTCGTTAACAGAGTGTTGGTCAAGTTCAAGCGTAAGCCATTGAGTCCTTGGGTAGAGAAAGTAGTTATTTCTTTTGGTGAAGCTGCTGGCTTAATTATGAAAAACCCCAAGATTACTGCGCAAGTTTTCGGTTTCTCAATTCTTGCAAGCACCTGTGAACTCGCCTGTTTTGTTCTGGTGGGCATCGCTTTTGGGGTTTCGGTGCCTCAAGTGCTCATTTGCGGATATGTTGTTGCAACCTTGTTTGCAATGATTTCTATCACTCCACAAGGTGTTGGTGTGGTTGAGGCGGCGGTGGTAATTCTATTCACGTCGTATGGGGTCAGTGGAACCCTTGGTATGACGATTGCTTTGGTATATCGAGGCCTCGTATTCTGGATGCCATTTTTAATTGGTGCCGTTTTGATACAACGCACAAAAAGTTTTAGGCGTGATGAAAAGGCTGAAAAGCCAGACGAGCTTGAAGCTGTTGAGGAAAAACGCCTTGAAGGTGGACCGAGAGGTATTAACGGGGAGCTTATCGAGCCTCGAAAAAAGAGAGAGAAAGAGTTAGCGAGTCAAGCAAGCTTGCGCGCTGATTCGGCTCAGCAAGCTTCAGAACCCGATGCCGAATTCTCCGATTCTGAAAGCCTCAATCCCTAAGCCCCAATCCCTAAACCCCAATCCCTAAACCCCAATCCCTAAACCCTCGCCAAGCACTAATGCTAGCCTTTGCCCGGAATCTTTCGACTCTCGGGCAGCGAAGAGGCTGCGCTCTCATTCCAAAGCGAAAACGGGGTTTCGGTCTAGGCGGAAGCACAAAACTGCGATTGCTTACTCTCGCCTGAGGTCAGTCTGAGGTCGGGACTCCTGTGAGCTGGTATTACGCAAAAACCTAAAAGCTGAAACCGGTCGATACCTTTCTGGTTGCCAGAAAAACCGTAAGCAAGGGGCTCCGGACGTTTTTCTGGACACTCTAGGCAGCGATTCCTAGGCTTTGTCGATATTGGGTAGGACTTAACCATCCAAGCGACTTTTTGATTCTATCTTCGCAATGATAGCGTAACTGTTCGTC
>JBMNSJ010000071.1:0-4781 GCA_050945135.1 Raoultibacter sp. | reverse complement strand
TTCATGATGATCTGCTCTGTGGTGTAGCGTGTCTTTTTCATTGTCTGGTCCTTTCCCTTCAGTGTCGAATTCTATCTATTTCCTAACACTGGGGTTGGATCAGATTCAGGGGGTCATGCCAGTAATAACGCCTGGCTAACTC
This sequence comes from Raoultibacter sp., assembly GCA_050945135.1. Lineage (GTDB taxonomy): Bacteria > Actinomycetota > Coriobacteriia > Coriobacteriales > Eggerthellaceae > WRIS01. Next base: position 4,639 of record JBMNSJ010000071.1, on the reverse strand, counting down.
CTCAGAACGATGCAATATGCCAAATGTTTTATAGTCACTTGCCCCAAAACAAGCGATTGCTTTTTCGATTTCGTTAATCATTCCCACACTATTTGCGCACATGATAATTCGGGGCTTCTCTCCATGCCTCTCCACCGTTTCTAAGTCAGGAATGTTTTTTACTTTTTTGGCGAGCTCAGCAATTTCAAGTGTTGATCGGTAGCTTTTCTTAAGCTCGACAGTTCGCGCATCTCGATAGATTTCTCGCATTGAGCCTAGCTGCATCTGATTTTCTGGGTCGACCATTTGATGGTAATCTCCCAGAATGGTTTTATCGCAGGTAAACAATTTCGCAATCATCGTATGCTGAACGGGCGTTAAGTCCTGCATCTCATCAATCGCTAAGTGTTCGATTGCCGCATATTCCTCCTGGCGTTCGAAGACGCTCTGAAACAATACGAGCGGACAGGCATCTTCCCACTCGATACTTTGTTTATTCGGCATCACAAAATACTTCTTCTTTCCCTGGTCGCGAAAGTATTTTTTGTAAAGAGAGAGACCATCTTTTGCTATCAACATCTTTCGCAGTTCTGCCCGAATACGTCCGCGCGTAGGCATACCCTCATAGCCAAGACTAAACACCTTCGAACTCAGCTCAAGGATGCAGTCCGAAATAAGACTCTCAATACGCTCATACACAGGAACGTTCGCATAGCTCATAAATCGGCTCTCAAGCCACTCCGCATCAATAACACTTTTGCCAAAGGTCAAAGACCTTCCTTTGAATATCTTTTCTGGGGCTTTTTCAATGTAGTCGAGCACCTGCTTCATGAAGTCAAAGGAGCCCTTATATCTTGCCCGTTTGTGCCATTCGGAATCGGTGTCATCGATATAGGATCTGGCTGTTTCAACTTTGACTATTCCTTCTAGGAGTTTTTCGAAAATATCTTTGAAACATGCCTCAATAATGGGCTCTTCACCAAGTTCGGGTAAAACATTTGAAATATAGTCTCCGAACACTTTATTCGGCGAAAGAATCGCAACAGACTTCGAGCTCAAATGATCTTTTTGTCGATACAACAAGAAGGCAAGCCGATGAAGTGCGATTGAGGTCTTACCCGACCCTGCAACTCCTTGAATAATGAGTGTCCCGCCTCGCTCATCACGAATAACACTATTTTGCTCGCGCTGGATAGAACTGATAATCGACTTCATCTTTTCGTCGGAGGTTTTGCTCAACTCCTGCTGCAATATCTCGTCACGAACGCTGGATGCGCTATCGACGGCATACACCATCTTGCCACTCTCGATTTTGAATTGCCTTTTACCACGGAGTTGACCTCTTATGAATCCCGATGGTGTTTCGTATTCAGCTTTTCCTATATCAAAATCGTAGAACAAGCCAGCAACAGGTGAGCGCCAGTCTGATATCACCGACTTGTTTTGATAATTGAAAGAAAATCGTCCTATATAAGCAATGATTTCTTCCTCATCAGCGTCTGTCACAAACATAATTTTTGCAAAGTATGGCGAATCGAGAAGTTTCTCGAGACGATCTCTTGCGTAATAGGCTTGGACGCTCTGCTGATCGACTCTTTGTAAAAACAGCTCATTTTGGAACTGCTCAGAAGGGTCTAGCTCTCCCCGATTATCAACCATATAGATTTTTGCATCTTGATAATTTCTTTCAGCGCTTGACACAAGAGAACGTGCTTCTTCGATAGCTGCAGAAATCTGTTCCAGAGTATCTTGCAAATGCCGCGTTTCGGCGGCAAGCATATCGGAGTCTTTAGCGCTGTGCTTACCAGCATCTTTTTCGTTGCTACTATGTTCGTCGGTGGATAATTGCATGGTGTTGAACCCCCTTTATTGTAGATATAGGTTGTTCGCACACGATGGGTGGATTTCATGACCGCGGTTGATAGGTGCGCCGCAGCCTCCTGATGGCGAAAGGCGTTCACTTTACCTAAAACACACGAGGGTTGCAAGCTCGCCTAAACAAATCCTCACAGATTCACATAATCCTAAGTCAAATCGCGCGTTTTGTGGTTGTTTCACCAGCGCCGTAATCGCCGCCACCTGCAAAATGCCTGATAAAAATATCCTCTTTCCAAGGATGCTTGATTGCCGGCTATACGACAACCACAAAACGTTCAATCTGACATGCAAATCTGGGTGAGGCTCTTGATTTTCGGTAGCGTCCCGAATGTTGGTGTAAGAACCCCGCTTGAGAGGTGAGGCCGAAGGGCTCCCGAGAAAGCGGGCCATCACCTAGAATTGTTAATTCCGACAAAAACGATTCTTTAGAAAGGCGATGGCCACAATGGACACTTTACTATTCAATGGCCCGAAAGTGAAGAAATTAGCATTTGATGCACTTGGAGAATGCGTTGATCTTCAAGCATTCGGAAAGACAATGCTGGAGCTTTTGCTCAACTCAGCTATATCAGCGCAAGCAGATGAGGTATGTGGAGCGCCTTACGGGGAGAAGAGCCCTGAGCGTACCAACTCACGTAATGGATATCGTGAACGAAGCCCTATGACCTCCATGGGAGACATCAAAGTACGCATACCGAAACTAAGGACTGGCACTTTCTTTCCAGAGGATGTCATCGAGCGCTACTGCAGGATAGACCGCGCTCTTATTGGAGCGGTGGCAGAGATGTATGTCTCGGGTATATCAACAAGAAAAGTTGAGGAAGTAGCAACCAAGCTCGGTATTGAATCTTTATCAAAGTCGCAAGTATCAAGAATGTGTGCAACACTTGATGCCGAGGTCGCCACCTTTAGGTGCCAGCGCTATGACGGTGTTCGCTTCGCTTATCTATGGCTCGATGCAACCTATGTGAAGCGTCGCGTTGATGGGCGAAGTGTCTCACAAGCAATTGTTACTGCTATTGGCCTTGATGATTCTGGGCATAAACGTTTCTTGGGACTTGATTGTATTGATACCGAATCCTATGAAGACTGGAAGATCTTTCTCATGGACCTGCGGGGGCGTGGTGTCGATGGTATTCAGATGGTGATATCTGATGCCCATGCAGGACTTGTGAGAGCAATCTCTGAGACTTTCCAAAATGCCAGCTGGCAGCGTTGCATTACCCATCTTATGCGCAATGTTTCTTCTCGTATCCATAAGCGCGATGAACAGAAAAAAGCGCGAGAGATTATGCGTGCTGTCTTTGCACAACAAAACCCCCTTGTAACAAGAGCTTGCTATCAGGTAGCCACTGAAGAAATATCTAAGTTTTCACGCACGGCAGCAAATCTTTTGCTTGAAGCCGAAAATGATGCCTTAAGCTATCTTGCTTTTCCTCTTTCACATCGCACGAAAATACGTACCAACAATGTCCAGGAGCGCGCTAACCGCGAGATTAAACGGCGCTATCGTGTGGTACAAAGTTTTCCTTCGCGCGAGTCATTGATCAGGCTTGTCGGAGCAGCCTTAATCGAGATTGATGAACAGTGGTCCTACCGATGCACCATTTCTAGACCTTCTTTGTCATATGCCTGGAAAAGATCCTTAAGAAAAGATCCCGACGAAACGTCGGTCCTTGAAGCGAGGAAGGCAGCAACAAAGATAATCGAGGAGGTGATTGACTCATGTCGAACTAAGTCCTAGTATTCCCGATTACAAGGTGTTGACATTACTCGGTGATGGACTCCCTAATACACCAACATTCGGGACGCGGCCTGATTTTCATCGAAATCGCGACTGAGGAAACGCCTTCATGCCGCAGGATCTACTCGTACTCTGACAAGACCCGTCGGGTGGGTGCTTCTGTACCTTTTGTAGGATAGATACCCTATGATTTTTCGATTATTTTGTGGTTTATATAATAATGAGAAGTTCCAGGCCCCGCTCATCAAAATTTCGGGTTACTCTCCATAGAATGACTCAAGAGTTGGGTTTGCCGCGCGGATACACAGGGCTCCCAACGAGGTGATCGTTAGCACAGTAATCTCAGAAATTCATATTCTTACTCTTACCAGTAGGACGCAGGAGAAAGCCCGGAATGCCTAAAGTACGATTCCTCCAAAACCAAAAGCTAAGGGAGAAGGTCGACGAATCCCTTTCGGCAGTTATTCCTATTACTGTCATTGTTATACTCATCAGCACCTTCCTCATTCCCATGAACCTGGGAACTCTTACCATGTTTTTTGCTGGCGCCTTGATGCTCATCCTTGGAATGGGCTTATTCCAATTAGGTGCGGAGATGGCCATGGAGCCCATGGGCGAAGGAATCGGCACGCAAATGTCGAAATCAAAGCGTGTTTGGGTGGTTGTTCTTATCGCCTTCGGTATTGGTTTTGTAGTAACAATTGCCGAGCCTGACCTTTTGGTGCTGGCCGATCAGGTATCGGCAATCCCAGATGCCATTTTAATTGGCACTGTTGCGGTTGGTGTGGCAGTCTTTTTGGTTATTGCAGTACTCAGAGTTAGATATCGCATCGCTCTTTCCACTCTTCTAATCATTTTCTACACCATTATGGTTATCTTCTCCTTCCTTATTCCCGAAAACTTTGTTGCAATTGCCTTTGATGCGGGAGGCGTCACTACCGGACCGATCACTGTTCCTTTTATTATTGCAGTCGGTGTTGGACTTGCCTCTATGCGTAGCGACAAAGACGTAGCCAGCGACAGCTTTGGCTTTGTCGC
>JBMNSJ010000070.1:0-5406 GCA_050945135.1 Raoultibacter sp. | reverse complement strand
CTGCTCTGTGGTGTAGCGTGTCTTTTTCATTGTCTGGTCCTTTCCCTTCAGTGTCGAATTCTATCTATTTCCTAACACTGGGGTTGGATCAGATTCAGGGGGTCATGCCACAAGAAGTAATCGAAATCATCAATGACGACCTCAGCGTTGCGGGTGATTCTTAGATAGTCCCCATCGTCTTTTTCGAGAAGCCCATTGCGCAGCTACAATGCGTGGACGCAGAAACACCTGGGCTTTGCCTTATATCTCGCTTTTTACCTTCATCATGGTAAGATCGCCAAAGCAGGTTGTTTTTCCTTGCTCATTGATTATCTCCCCGCTCCAAAAATGCATGCTTTTGCCGCTTTTAACCGGCAAGGATATAACGCGAAGACGCTCGCCTAAGCTTGCAGAGCGCACATGATTAACATTTAATGTTACTCCCACCGCATGATATCCCTCTTCGACCACGAGAGTTGCACCAATACTTGCGGCGGTTTCGATAAGCACTCCGTTAATCCCGCCATTAAGTGCACGCAAGGGAGTTAGATGCTCTTCTTGCACCGTATATATCATTTCAACACGCTCAGTCGAACGCTCGACGAACTCAATATATCCCTTTTCTATCCAACTGTCTTCTAGTAGCATCTTCTCTCCTTTCGAGTGAAATCACCTACGCGCACGTAGCCTTGTTTCACTCATAGTTCTCACAAATTGTTGCGAGATGTTTTTTATACTCTAGGGCAAGTTCTCGTGGTGCCTCAATTGTAAGCAAAGAACCAAATTGTGCCAGCCAGCCAAAAAATACGCTACTTTTTAGCACGATGACGTGAACGCGCGCACGGTTCTCATCTATTGGCGTTAATAAAACCTCTTTACCAAAACGATCAATGATAGCTCCAACAATACTTTTGTCTACGATAAGATCCACCGCAATTTTTTCGCCTCCAAACATTCCAAAAGAACGAGCACTAAACTCTCCCGGGTTGAACGCAGAAATAGCATCGTTTTTTGTAGTTGGCTCATCGAGCACCTCAATGTTTACCATGCGATCAAGACGGTATCGTACGAAATCTTGATGCGTATCGTTATACGAGATGAAATAGTAATACTCATCGGTGTAAATGAGCCAGCCAGGGTTTTCGATATACCAGTTTCCTTCGTGACGAAATGAGCGTTTTTTCTCAAGATTGTATTCGAAGTACTTAAAACGAACTCGGCGGCGATCCCGAATTGCAGTTTGAATAGCATCCATATTGTAGTAGATACTCTCATTTTGCATCCGAATACGACCTTCAACGTGCATCTGCTTACTTAGCTGTTTTGCCTGATGCTTGGATGCTAAACGCTTAATGCGACTCACCAAATGCTGGCATTTTTTCTCGGTTAAGAATCGTGAACTTTGTACCGCGTCTACCAACAAAAGCAATTCAGGAAATTCGAAATCTCTGGTACCTATTGCATATTCTGTTCGCGGCGGATTGCGTGTAACAATGTCTAAACCAAAGTCGCGCAGTAAAGAAATGTCGTCATAGATCGATTTTCTTTCGGCGCCGATACCCTTCTCTGCTAGTCGCTCGAGTATCTCAGGCATAGTCAGACCATGCTCATCGTCGGTTTCTTCAAGCAACATCTTTGCGATATGAAGTATCTTGAGTTTTTGCGAAGGCCCTTTTGCCATACGTCCGCCTCTCAGCACATTCTTATCATGGGTGTCCAGATATATGGACAGTTTATCAGATTCTATCTTAAGAAACGAAGAGCTAAGCTTAACCCATCTTTACGGCAACGCTCCAACACAGACACCGCCGACAATCCAGCACGTATCGTTTATTACCCAAATGGCGAAACAAGTTGTTGGCTTGAGGGGCTTTCATATTTTTGGGAATGCTCCATTAGACACGAAACAAGCAGCTGAATTTCTGCAGCTGCTACGTTCTTGGTACGAACTATTTTGCGAGCTCGTGTGCCCGCGTCATTTCCATTAGCTCATCTATCGTGACAAAACGATATCCCTGCTCAAGTAATTGGCCAATAAGAATGTCACTTGCTTCAACAGTTTGTGTGCGATCTCCGCCACCATCATGCATCAAAACAATGGCTCCCGGATGCATGTTTTCGTGAACTACGCTGACAATAGCATCGGTGCCTGGTTTGTTGAAATCACTTGTTCCCACATCCCAGCCAACATAGGCTTCAACCCACGGAGATCCAGCAAGAACAGCTTTACCATCGAGATTTCCGCCTGGGGGTCTCAGGACCTTTGTTTCTACCCCAGTTGCTTCCTTAATTATGCGCTGCGCAGTTGATGCCTGATAAGCAACTCCCTCAGCATCAAGCTTGTTTAAATAATGCTCTGCCTTATGGGAGTAAGAATGCGATGCAACCTGGTGACCGGCTTCTGCTACCCTTTTTGCCATTTCGGGATTTGCCTCAACACTGGTGCCAAGCATGAAAAATGTAGCTTTTACACCGTGCTTATTTAGCACATCGAGCATCTGTGGTGTATAGGTTGCATGCGGGCCATCGTCATAGGTAAACGCGACCACCTTATTATCGTCGCCAAACGAAGGGTGATAATCGCCATACATTTTAGGCACCATTTCTCTACTTGCCTCACCTAGGGCCTTCAGCCCTGATATGGTGCCTGTTTCAATAACTTCGAGACCTTCCTGTGCTGGCACAAGCGGCATATGCAATGTATTGCCGTAGAACTGGAAATCATCGCCAGCAGCAAGGGTGGTTGTAGTGGGAATGACGCGCTCTTCGGTTGTCACCGGCTCTTTCACGTCTTCTCCTCGGGCATCTTCGATAACATCGCCAGCCTTAATCCGCTGGTTAGTATCTTCGACGGCAACCCCATTTGCATAAATTGTTGGAGCATTTCCGCCACCCGATTCGAGCACCGATTTGTCGACTGCAACAAAATCGCCAGGACCTGCTCTGAGATAGCCTTCATCTTGTAAGTCTGCGTAACTAGTTTTGCGTGGTAGCTCTATAGTTTCGCCGTGAATGCTTACTTCAACATGACTAGGCTGCATGAGCTCGAAAACCCCAAAACCCAAGGCAATCACCACTAGCGCTGCGGCTCCAATCACTAAGGGCTTTTTCTTGTTAGTGGGCTGTTTTGGCTGAACCTGCCTCACTCGCGTGGTTCGTGGATCACTGTGTCTTCCGCGGGCATCCGCATTCCTCTGTGAAGAATAGCGGTTTCCTTCATTCTGCCGAACAGAATACTGCTGCGTGCGCGCAGTTCGAGCAGAAGACGACTGCCTGCTGCTTGTTCGCTCTCTGTCAAAACGGGCTGTTGATTGCGCGTATGATGGCTGACTGGCACTTCGTTCTCTGTCCAAGCGAGCTGTTGATCGTGTTCGAGGGGACTGATCGCTTGGATCTATGTCTCCCGCTCCCCTTCGAGAAGCATTTCTCGAAGATTGCACATCTCTTCGCTGAGCATCAGATGACGTGTGGGAATCACGCGAATACGAAGAGTACGTTTTTTGGTTTCTACGATCAACCATATATCAGTTTCAAATCCTACTTATCTGCAAACTTCTTGAAAGCAATCCAGATGAGTGCTGCAAGCGCTGCTCCAATGAGTGGAGCTACAATAAATACCCAAACTTGCGATAACGCAGTGGCGTCTCCGTTGCCGAAAAGCATCATTAATGCTGGACCAAAACTACGGGCAGGGTTTACTGAAGTGCCCGTCAGAGGAATACCCATGATGTGAACGAAGGTCAAGGTAAGACCGATGATAATTCCTGCAAAAGGTGCGGTTTTGCTTGATGCAGTTGAGCCTAAGACGGCTAGAACAAATACGCAGGTAAGAATAACCTCAACAATAAGTGCCCCAACAACCGTGAGCCCTACCGAAGACGCGGCACCGAAGCCATTTGCTCCAAGTGCAAGATCATCTCCCATTGGGAATGCGGTTTGCGTGATAATGAAGAGCAGCGTAGCAGCAGCAACGATTCCTCCTGCAAATTGAGCAATCCAATACCCAATCAAATCTTTAAGCGACAAGCGCTTATCGATAAACATCGCAAAAGAAACTGCTGGGTTAATATGACAGCCCGATACGTTACCGATGACAAATGCCATGGCGATAATTGAGAGGCCGAAAGCAAAAGCGATGCCCAAGGTTCCAAGCGTTGCTCCAGCGATAGCGGCACTACCACAACCAAAGAGTGTGAGCACAAAGGTGCCGAGCGCTTCTGCGCCATATTTTTTCATAGGTGATGCTTCCATAACCATTCCCCTTTTTCTCCCTTTTACACTACCTTTTTAAGAATACCCGAACTTTATTCTGAATCAAGAATTTTTCGCTGCTGCTGCCTGCATGTTTCTGGTTTGCAGATTCCCGGAGAGACTAAAGCTTCTTGATTTTTTCCATACAGGCACAAGCCTAGTATCACAAAAGCACGTAACCAGACGTACTAATTGTTGGTTAGCTAGTCTTCTTAGCAAGGCCAACATGGGGCAGAACGCGCATAACTGCCTCGGCGATGGTAACGGCGCAAACTGCTTTCACGATATCGATAACAACAAAAGGAGCAACGCCAGTTAGGAAGGCGGCAAGTGGGTCTAATCCTGTCATAAACATAAGCTGCAACCAGCCGCATACATATAGAACCAGGAGGAAGCTACCAACCTCTAGCACGCTAAGCATAAAAGGACGCTTTTTGCTTGCGGAGCCGATTTTTAACGAAGCAGCCTGCTCATGTGAAATCTGATTGAGTGTTGCGTGAGAACGAGACTTCATATAGAGGGCTCGTATCAGCAAGGCAACAGCGGCGGCGATAATAAAGCCCCAAAGGAAACCCCCTGTTGGGCCCATGATTACACCCAGTCCTCCGCGCATTCCCGAAAATACCGGCAAACCAACAGCGCCAAGCGCAATATAAATGACTAAGGACATGAAATACTGCTTAGGGGAAAGTACAAGCAAAGCAAATATCACCACGAAAACTTGCAAGGTTACTGGAACCATACCGATTGGAATGGTAATCCATGCCGTAACCGTCATTAAAGCCACAACGAGGCCGCAGAAAACAACCGACCGTGCACGTGATTCACTTGAATTTGTTTTTGCCATTTTTCCCTCTATTCTTCATCACGCATCGATATGCCTCTTGGATTTCGATGCTTTGTCGTTTTGGCTATCTGAGGCAAAAAACTTCGATAGTGAAGCTTTTTCGCTCAGATTTAGTGACAGAATCTCCGATATTGCGCCAAAAGCCCTACATGTAAGCAGGCAATTCGTGCACTATCGCATATTTTCTCCCAGATACGCAGCACTCTATGTTAAACCACCGTGTGCAAATGCCTGGTCAAATGATATAAAAGAACACTTGTACGAAAGAGGTTCTCCGTCTATGATGGATTTACTACAAAACATCAAGATAGGAGAACCTCATGAATGCC
>JBMNSJ010000069.1:0-5492 GCA_050945135.1 Raoultibacter sp. | reverse complement strand
ATTCTTGTTTTGGTTGAAAAGTAGAGATCTAAGGCTATCAGCTTATCTTCTTGGCTAAACATCTTCGGACTCCAATCCGGACTCAAAAGAGTCCAACTTTTTGTCCGGAGCCCCTTAAGAGACATCCGTGCCAAAAAAGTCGAATTTACGAGAATTTGATTGGCCTAGCAAGCGTTTAGCCAATCAAGGCAGCCCTTTTTGAATCCTGTGAAAGTTCTTTACTTGTATAAGAAGAAATCAAGAAGAAATAATCAACGGGGTATAATGTGCTCAGCAAAGCCAAAACGTAGTGCAATCAAGGAGATGTGTGATGATGAAGGCGAACCCTGATCAAGATTTCGTGCTGAAAACTATTGAAAGCAGAGATGTTCATTTCGTACGTTGCTGGTTTTCAGATACCCTCGGAAATCTAAAATCCTTCGCTGTCATACCCAATGAGATTGAAGAGGCGTTTGAAGAAGGCGTAGGCTTCGATGGAACTCGTATCGAGGGCTTTGGCACGCGTCAGCGCTACGGCATGCGCGCTTTTCCTGATGCTTCCACCTTTCAAATTCTTCCTTGGCGGCCCGACTCTGATGCGGTTGCACGTATGTTTTGCTCAATAAGTAATCCAGATGGGTCTCCTTTTGAAGGAGACTCGCGTTTCATTTTAAAAAGAATGATGGATAAAGCCGCTAAGCAGGGATACGTTTTCAATGTATGTCCCGCGCTTGAGTTTTATTACTTTAAAGATTCAAATGGCACCGAAGTCCTCGACAACGGTGGTTACTTTGATATGACCACCCTCGATTCGGCGACCGATTTGCGACGCGATACCGTGCTAACGCTAGAAAAGCTTGGTATTCCGGTCGAATTTTCTCATCACGAGTCAGGACCTTCTCAGCACGAAATCGATTTACGTTATTCTGATGCCTTGTCGATGGCAGATGCGGTAATGACGTACAAGCTTGTCGTAAAAGAGATTGCCACAATCAATGGTGTGTATGCTTCGTTTATGCCAAAGCCTATGACTGATCAAACGGGAAGTGCCATGCATATCCAGCAAAGTCTCTCTGATTTGAATGGAAACAATCTTTTCTTCGACCCCGAAGCAGAATCTGATAACTATCTTTCTGATATTGCGAAACACTATATTGCCGGACTCCTCAAATACGCACCGGAATATACCTTAATTACTAACCAGTACGTCAATTCGTACAAGCGACTTGCATCTGATGTGGATGCGCCAGTCTTTTTGTCCTGGTCAACAACTAAGCGGCAGACCTTAATCCGGGTTCCGCGCTACCGTCCAGAAAAAGAAAGCTCGTGTCGCGTTGAACTGCGAAGTCCCGACCCAGCCGCCAACCCCTATCTTGCCTTTGCAGTGCTCTTGGCTGCAGGACTTAAGGGAATCGAGGAAAAGCTGGCCCTAGGCGCAGCTGACGAAGATCATGATGCTGCTCTCTTGAGTCGAGAAGCGCTCATTGAGCAAGGGTCAAAACTTCTTCCACTGCACCTTGGTGAGGCAATTGACAATTTCGCCAACTCGTCTCTCATGAAAGAGGTGTTAGGAGAACACGTACACTCTTATCTCGTTAAGATAAAGCGGGAGGAGTGGAAAGAATACCAAGAGCAGGTATCTTCTTGGGAGCTCGATCGACACTTATCGGTTCTTTAAAGAGACGGGGAAACGGAATGCAACGCAAACAAGTTATATTCATCGCCGATAGTCTCGATAATGCCCACAAGTTTCAGCAAGTGCTTTCTTCGCTCGATGTTGAGGTTGTTGCGGGCTCCTCTCTTCAGTTCAAAAAGCTTTTGTCACAAAACCCTAACTGTGACCTAGTGATATTTGAAGCTCACGACGATGTTCTACACGCCATTTCAAAGATTGAGCCAGTGCTTTTAGAAGATGGCTGCTCTTCTTTGCTTGTGGTGGTCCGAGAAGAACAGCTCAAAGAGTTTCGCTTACCCGTACAACTGAAAAGCGACTTTGTCGTTCATGGGGCTGGGCATGCCGAATGCGCGGCGCGAATCAATCAGCTCTTGTGGCCTGGTAATGAAAGCTCGGGATCTGAGTTTATCGCCATCGACAACATGACCATAAATCTTGCCACCTACCAAGTAACGGTTGGGGGAGCACCACTCGACCTCACCTATTTAGAGTACGCGCTTCTTTCGTTTTTGGTTACCCATCCCGGGCGTACGTATTCGAGAGATGCTTTGCTGCGAAGAGTTTGGGGTTTCGATTATTACGGCGGGTCGCGAACCGTTGACGTACACGTTCGTCGTATTCGCGCGAAGTTGGGCCCTGAGCTTGCGCAAAGGCTCGAAACCATTCGTGGTGTTGGCTATTTGTGGGCGGCATAAATAACTAACTCAGGGTGCTGCAGCCTCGCAAGAAGCAAGTCCTATATTAGAATATCGTGCGAGTTATACTCGCATACGAGATTGACGAAGGGTCCTTATGACAAAGAAGATTGCGGTAATTGACGGAAATTCGTTGATGCATCGAGCCTATCATGCTGTTCCGCCAACGATGAATGCTCCAGATGGCACTCCCACCAATGCTGTGTTCGGCTTTTTTTCGATGTTGTTGAAGTTTATTGAGGTGGCCTCTCCCGATGCGCTCGTATGCGCTTTTGACGTGGGAAAACCTGACTTTCGAACCAAAGCTTTGGCGCGATACAAAGCGCAGCGGCCTCCCATGGACAATGAATTGCGTGTTCAATTTCCTGTCATAGAGGAACTACTTGAATCTATGAATATTCCAGTCATTAAGGTGCCTGGTTGGGAAGGCGACGATATTTTAGGTACCGTCGCTGCACGTGATGAGGCTTTAGGCTACGAAACATTGTTGGTCACCGGAGACAAGGATGCCTACCAGCTGGCTACCGAATTAACTCGAGTTGTTACCACCAAAAAAGGCATTACCGATATTGCAATATATGGCCCCGAAGAGGTTAAAGAGCGCTATGGAATAGAGCCAGAGCAGGTACCAGATTTTTTGGGACTCAAAGGCGATTCTTCAGACAATATCCCAGGTGTTCCGGGTATTGGAGAAAAAACGGCAGCAAAGCTCTTGCAGCAATTTGGAAGCCTCGAAGGCATCTATGAAAATCTTGATAAGCTCAAAGGGAAGCAGTTAGAAAACCTTCGAGATAACAAGGAAGAGGCTTTTGTTTCACGAGAGGTGGCTACAATCGTTACCGATCTTGACTTTCCCTTGAATATGGAAGAGTTGAGCTTCCCCTCATTCGATCCAAAGGTGGTGGAAGAAGCTTTTACCAAGATTCGTTTTCATGCCTATATGAACAAAATCCTTGGTTTCGTGGGAGGTCAATCAAAACAAGAATCGTTTAACTTCGATGCCGACGGCGTAGTGCGAGATGAAGCGCAATCTGAAGAATTGCTCAATAAGGCAATTTCTGCAAAAGAACGTATTGGGGTAGTTGTCGATGAAAAAGCGCAGGCCTCTTTATTTGAAGCAGGGCTTTCGCTTTCATTTTCTAGTTCGGCTGGGACAGCCATTGTTGAAGGGGAGGTCGCCAAAGAGTTTCTCGCTCGTATTATCAAAGAGGCCCCCTGGGCAGCCTTCGAGGTTAAAAAGGCAATCAAGCACGTCTTTCCGGCTGATACCAGCCAAGCTGCTTTGGTGAGTGAATCGGAACTCTTTGCCATGGATGCATATGATCTTGGTCTTGCTTCGTATCTGCTCGATTCTTCTGCCAGCGATTATAAAGTTGAAGATTTGCTCGTAAGCTATGGATTGGGCATGATGCCGGAATTAAAGGAAGAGTCACAAGTCTTAGCTTGTCAGGCAAGTGCTGTTCGCAGCCTCATTGCGGTAATTGAAGCTGCCCTTGAAGAAGACGGTTCTGCATCTGTATATAAAGACATTGATGGTCCTTTGATATCGGTATTGGCTCTCCTTGAACGAACGGGGGTCGCTATCGATGTAGAAGGCTTGCGAGAGCTTGGCGTGAGCACGCAGGCAGAAATCGAAAGCCTGCAGGCGGAGATTTATTCTTCGGCGGGCGAAGAATTCAATATAGATTCCCCAAAGCAACTCTCCCATATTCTCTTTGAGGTAATAGGCTTGACGCCTAAGAAAAAAACGCAGACGGGATACTCAACCAATGCTGCAGTGCTTAAAGAGCTCGAAGCTGAGCATGATCTCCCCGGCTTGGTGTTGCGCTACCGTGAGTTAGCCAAGATTAAATCAACCTACATTGATGCCTTGCCGCGCTTGCGAGCCGAAGATGGACGCATACACACAACCTTTAATGAGACGGTAACCACAACAGGGCGCCTCTCATCATCTGATCCTAATCTCCAAAACATTCCTGTTCGAACAGATTTTGGTCGACAGATCAGAGAGTGCTTCATTCCTCTCAAGACTGGCGAAGTCTTTCTTTCCGCAGATTATTCGCAAATCGAACTGCGTCTTCTTGCGCATTTATCCGAAGACGAAGGCTTGATTGATGCCTTTTGTTCAGGAACGGATTTCCATGCCCAAACAGCATCGCGCGTTTTTGATTTGCCTATTGAGGAAATAACACCAGAGCTTCGAAGCAGGGCAAAAGCGGTCAATTTTGGCATTGTGTATGGACAGCAAGCCTTTGGACTCTCGCAAAGCCTGGGAATTTCTTTTGCAGAAGCCAAAGAAATGATAGATAGATATTTCTTGGCGTATCCGAAGGTGCGTAGCTATTTGGATGATACAATCGATCAAGCACAAAAGCACGGGTATGCTGTCACCATGTTTGGACGCAAACGCCATATTCCTGAATTAAAGATAGGGAATGCCTCACAACGGGGCTTCGGCGAGCGCACGGCCATGAATCATCCTATGCAGGGAAGTGCAGCCGACATAATTAAGCTTGCAATGGTAAAGGTGCAAAAGCTTCTTGATGAAGGTGCTTTCTCGACGAAGATGATTTTGCAGGTGCATGACGAGTTAGATTTTTCGACACCGCATTCCGAGCTTGAAGCCATTTCTTCAATGGTTAAAACGGCCATGGAGGAAGTTGTTGAGCTAAAGGTACCGCTCGTCGTTGATGTTTCGTGGGGCGATACGTGGGCTGAGGCTCATTAAGCAAAAAACTGGCGAATTTTTGGGATTGAGGAAGACGAATTCGCCGTTTGCGTGATTTTAGATGGAGAATTACGCAACTTGAAAGTTTCCTCGTGGTATTTTATTGACTCAAGGTGTTCGCGCTGATAAGATATCGCCTTGCGTTTTGTCACATTCAAGGAGAAATAAATCATGTACGCAATCGTAAAAACAGGTGGAAAGCAGTACAAGGTCGCCCCAGGCGATATTCTGAGCGTTGAGAAGCTCGATGTCGAAGAGGGCAAAAAAGTGCAGCTTGAAGCAATTTGGATCGTCGACGGGAAAAAGGTTGAGGCCGATCCCGCTAAAGCATCATCGACTAAGGTCGAAGCAGTTGTTCTTGAGCAATTCAAGGGCGAAAAGCAGCTGGTATTCAAGTTCAAGAAGCGCAAGAACT
>JBMNSJ010000068.1:0-6369 GCA_050945135.1 Raoultibacter sp. | reverse complement strand
CATCGCCTTCCTTTGAATCCGTTTTCGTGGTAGTTAACAGATTCTAGACGATGACCGTATCTTCATGTTCAGGCTGGCTCAGCCTTCAAATCAAATTTCTCTTTACACCAACATTCGGCACGCGATCTCGAATACTCAGAGACGGTCGAAAAGCCAGAAGATATTTCTTGGGAAAGCGTTCTTGATGAAATTATACGCCTTGAAGAGCTACGCACGCGGGAAGCTGCCGGCTCGCTTTCGCCAGTTCAGGTAAGAAGAAAGATCCAGGAAGCGTGCAAAGATGCAGTGGGTGTCATTCGTTATGACGAGGATCTCGAAGCAGCAAAAGCTGAACTCAAAAGAATTCTTGATGAAGATTTCCCCAAAATGGCGGTACGAAGCTCTGAGCGTGAGTACAACCTTGACTGGAAAGAAGCTATCGAGAATCTGAATATTTTGCAATCGGCTCAATTGATGGTTGAGGCCACCTTGCTTCGGGAAGAATCAAGGATGCAGTACATCCGTCCAAGCTTCCCCGACATCGATGATGACAATTGGAAAAAAATGCTCCTACTCCTTTCGCTCGATGACAGCGGCGAGTTTGTTAGCGAAAAACACCAGATGGCATCGATTGATTAGTCGCATTCATTTAAGTATAGGAGTTGTCAGATGAAAATTACTCTTGAACGTTTTAACCCAGCGGTAGATGCAAAACCTTACGAAGTTGAGTACGAGGTTCCTTATCATGAAAACATTACGGTCTTAGAAGCTCTCACGTATATTCGAGAAAACTATGACCCGATTGCTATGGATTGGTCCTGTCGAGGAAGGCAGTGCGGACGCTGCGCTGTCATGATTAATGAAGATTCAGGACTTGCCTGCGTCAACACCTTGTCCGACAGATCGCATACCATAAGACCTTTACGCGGTCATCCTGTAATCAAGGATCTTGTTGTTGATAAAACACGTGCGCATGAATCTTTATCGCAGACTTATCTACGTCAACGAGCGCTTCCTCTTACTCCGGAAGAGGAAGAAACTTTCAATATGGAAATGCAGCCTCTTCTTAAGGCAATGGAGTATTGCTCCCGCTGTCAGAGCTGCACGGCGATTTGCCCTGCAAAGCAAGCAAACCCCAGCTACGTGGGTCCCTCCCAAATGGTGGCTATAGCATATCGGCACGCAGATCCCTACGATGAAGGCAACAGAATCGCCGAAGCCGTAAAGGGCGGTCTTTGGAGCTGTATCATGTGCGGCCAATGCGATTCAGCGTGTGCGGCTCTTGAGATCAAGCATCTCGAACTATGGGAGATGCTCCGCGCAGATGCTACTGCTGCCGGATATCCTGATCCAGCGTTGTAGATCGCACTATAGTTGTATCTTACAAGGTGAGAGCACTAAGATCATTTGCGAAGAGCTCTCACCGACAAATTGTGGAAAGCTCAACGATGTTGTTGAGTGAAGTTGATAAAAAATCGATACCCTCGAAGAGTCGCTCGGGCAGCTATACCGCCTCTCTTTCATGGGAAATCTCCTCGATGTGGATGACTTGCTCCCTCCCTCCCCGCAAGTCATCCACGACCTAATTAGACAAAGCTAAAACATATGTCTGCCGCGACAGCGAAGCAAGGAAACGTAATCTTTCGAATAGCGAAAACAGTATGAATGGATAAGGGTTTGATTTCGATGGAACAGCTCTATTTGTCAAACAACAATTTGACGCGAAGAGAGACGGAGATAGTATCGTGCTTACTTCGCGGGAGAAGTTTGCGGTCAGTTTGTGAAAGATTGCATATTAGCTATAACACTGGAAAAACGCACATGAAGAGTGTGTATAGAAAGCTCGAGGTATCAAACCGTGATGAGTTGCTCGACTGGGCAGAAGATCACAGCAAGAACTACTGATTCATAAGACACTGATTGTGGCAGCTTTTTAAAAGGTACCAAAAAGAAAGTGGCTTGAGATTATCTTAGTGGGTCAAATCAAAAAGTGGTGTGCGATGAGGGATGTTGATGTAAACAACTACTCACGTGCAAAATATCCCAATCAGCAGCATAAAAAATCCAACGACACAATGGTAGCAAAAAACTGCATGATAATGCAGACACGAACTCGTCGGCGTAAAGCTTCTTAGTACCCTCGACATACTCAACAATCACCTTGTTCACATGATTGCCTGATTGCATACATTTATTGTTTGTCTATCAGGTGTATTGAGCCAAGCTCAGTAAGAATAGTTACCCATGGTATACTTTTCTTCGTATTTTTTCGTGATAGGGCGTTGCGTATGAACACAAAACAAGAAAAAAGAAGCGATTCTCTCCAGGGGGTGGCTGACACGCTTTATATACCTTTGGAAGCCCGTATTTATGCGTCAAAGAGGTTTCCTGAGTATTTTTATGACGAAAAGGCATTAGCGCTGGAAGCATACTTGCCCGCAAGCGACATAAAGAGTCAGTCTTCTGAATATTCCATGCTGGCATCGGCCGCGCGCTACTACCAGATGGACAAGATGGTTAACGCGTTTATCGTTAAACATTCGCGTTGTAATATCGTATATCTTGGAGCTGGTCTTGAAACTGCGTATTTTAGACTTGAGGGTGCGAGAAGAAAAGCAATTTTTTACGAAGTGGATCTTCCTGAGGTTATGGCTGCCCGGTGCTCCATACTGGGTGAAAACGAAAATGAAGTGTTGATTGGCGCCAATCTCTTTGACTTGAGCTGGACTGACGGAATTAACACTGCAGCACCTTCTCTTCTTGTTGCCTCTGGCGTGTTTCAATACTTTAAAGAGGAAGATGTTACACGGTTTGTAACTGCTGTTCGTAGTATTTTTACTAATGGAGAACTGATCTTTGATGCAACTAATGAAAGTGGAATCCGTTATGCAAATAGTTACGTGCAAAAAACGGGAAATATAAATGCACAAATGCACTTTTACGTTAACGATGGCTTAGAGTTTGCTCAAAGTGTAGCTGCTGAAATGCTTGAAGAACGGGTATTTTTTCTGAGGCAAGAGTGCTTCTAGCAAAGAAATTAGAGCTGTATACGCGCATTGCAATGCGCGTTGCTGATACAAAGAAACGAGCAAAAATCATACATCTCAGATAATTACGAACTGGCGCATGATAGCTACATCAACAACGCTGTTGTTAAAATTAGCATTTGGAAAGTCGATACCATAAAGAAACCTATCAATCTTTTACTGCGCATAAGCAGCTATAAGTGATGCCTGGAGCTTCGTAAGTCAATTTTGATACACAAAACAAAAAGCTTTTCACCTGGGAAACCTTAATACTTTAAGTGGTGGGCGATATGAATCGTAAGGAAAACCCACCTATCTTGTTGGAAGAGCTATTGTGATTGAGACGTGCATGCCTTATAGCTAATCGGGTGACTACCTACAACAAGCCTCCAGAATCTACTCTGACCTGCTAAGCCGGAATCAAAATGACTCGAATTGATACCGCGTATTACATGAGTGGCCTCACATGAGGTGTGCTACAATAGCTAAAATTCTAAAATAATTGAAGTTTTAGCTATGATTGGAAAAGCCCGTGCTCTACCCAAGAGACAAATATTTACATGAAGCCCTGAGGTTCAAAGATAGCGACATGATAAAGGTTGTCACAGGCATTCGGAGGTGCGGAAAATCCTCGCTTTTAACTCTCGTCGCCGAGCAGTTCATACGCGAGGGTATATCGCAACGCAACATCATAGAGCTCAATCTTGAGAGCATGGAAAGCAACATCCACACTTATGAGGATCTCTACGCCTCCATAAAAGAAAGTATCCCGAAAAAGGGAAAGGCGTACATTTTTATAGACGAAGTACAAAATATCTTGGGCTGGGAAAAAGCTGTCAACGCAATGAGGGTTGATTTCGATTGCGACCTTTATGTTACCGGCTCGAATGCTTTTTTGCTCTCGAGCGAGTTGGCAACATACCTTTCGGGCAGGTATGTCGAGATAAAGATGCTTCCCTTAGTATTCTCTGAATATCTGGAGTTCTGCGGACTGTCTCGAGCAACGCTTCCTGGACAGGAAGGTTTGCTCGAGGATAGTCAAGGAAATAGTTATCGATTGGATGCGATTTTTCGTACCTACAGACGCTTTGGAGGAATGCCAGGGATCGCATCGCTTGACATCAGCCAGGAGAAACATAGCGCATACATGCAAACACTTTTTGACTCGGTTGTGACCCGCGATGTTTTGGATCGGGAAAGGGATCGAACGCGTAGAACGATTACCCAGCCAGACGTTTTACGACGACTTGTTCTATACCTTGCTGATAATATAGGTAATCCCTGTTCAGTTAATAAAATCATGAGAGCATTTAAATCGCTCGGTCACTCAATCAGTACTCACACGATCGATGCTTACATTAAGGCGCTTGAAGACGCATATATTTTCTATTCTGTAAAACGTTTTGATGTTCGAGGGAAAGATCATCTGAAAACCCTCGGGAAATACTACATTGTAGACACAGGTCTGAGAAATCATCTTTTAGACTACCGAGATAGCGACCAGGGTCGGGTTTTGGAAAACCTCGTCTTTCTTCAGCTGCTTTTTGACGGCTATAGCGTGTCAGTAGGCAAGCTCTACGATAAAGAAGTGGATTTCGTTGCAATAAAAAACGAAAGGAAGCTCTATATACAAGTGACTGAAACAATGACTAATAAACAAACGCAGACACGAGAATTGTCGCCACTCCTTTCAATCAGAGACGCATACGAGAAAATTGTGATTGCAGGTGATGGCAACTACCCCGCCAACATCGACGGCGTGCGAATAGTGAACGCTGCAGAGTATTTGTCTAAAGGAGTCGAGCTGTAAGTTCGCATCAAATGCGTGATACCTGGAGCGAGGCAATTCAGTCTGGATGCCTGAAACAAAAAACTTTCCACCTGGGAAAACCGAGTATTCAAGAGGTGGACGATGAGGAATTTCTCCTAATTCTTATGCCCGAAATACCGAGATACGCCCAATTATTTCTTTCATGTCGCTATTGCGAAGAGTATACTTTTTTCAAGAGCGCAGATTGCACCTAACCAAAGACTCAAGCAATCTGGGTCATCTCTCAGATCGATGACGAGGAAAGGTCGATCCATTGAAGAAATATCTCGCTTGCCTTCTTTCTCTGACACTTGTGCTTGGTTTTTTGCCCACAAGCGCATATGCCGAAGAATTATCTTATGCGCCCCCTGCTATAGAAGAAAATGGAGCGCGCGAATCGAAAGCCGAAGGATCACAGTCCAAAGATCTAACTTTCCCGCAAACTCAAAACGATAACACGAATAGTCCGCTTTCTGCTTTTTCTGGGTCAGGCGTTGAGGCTATCACGCTGGGCTTCCAGGAAAGCATTGCTCCTCTAGCAGCAGGTGACACTATTTCTGTTACCGGAATCACTGCGGGCACTTTGCAAACGGCTGTTGAAAGTGATTCGGGTTATGTGAGTGCTGGTGCTATAAAAAACCTTACAATAGCCGGCACACTCGATGCCACAGATTTTGCCTATATCCGCACTATAACCAACTTGGTAACTCTTAATATCTCCAACATTACCAACACTTCGCTACCAGATAATGCCTTAGAAAACTTAGGATCGCTAACGACCGTGACTTTGCCCATTGGCCTTACCTCCTTAGGAGCTAGAGCCTTTCACAGCTGCTCATCTCTTACCGATGCCGACCTGAGTAAGGTTACTTCATTTGGAGAATTTGCATTTTCCTTCTGCACGAATCTCAAAGCTCTTGCCTTGCCCGCAACAAAGCCATCAATTGGCCCCGATGCTTTTGATGGTGTACCTCCCCTTCTTCTCCTCATAAAAAACGAAGATGACTATGATAATCTCGATGGTTTCCCCACTGACTCAAACTATGTATCAATGTCTGGTGCCTCTACTTTGGTCGAAGGGGATACTCTTTCGCTTGCGGCATCTTCTGCAGCAGGTTCAAGCCTGACCTACCAGTGGTATGAGGGCAGCACATTGCTGAGCGGTGAGACAAGCGACACTTTCTCAAAAGCAAACATTGCGCTTAGAGATAATGGGAAAGCCTACTCATGTGATATTACGCTAGGAAGTATCACCAACAGAGTATCAACTACAATCACTGTCAATGCACTTGTCCATGCGGAAACACCTGCACCTCCCACACTTCCCACAAGTGCAAGCTACACTCAAAACGATGCCGCGACAGCCCTTGATGCAAGCACAGCGGTAAGCGATGGCGGCACCCTAAGCTATCAGTGGTATGAGGGTACAACTCCCATCTCTGGTGCAACAACAGGGACTGCGGACGTTTTTCTGGACTTAGCCTAAGCCGCATTGTCTAAGCTTTTCCTATACTCTACCGGACTCATCCAGCCCAGCGATTTCTTAATCCGTGT
>JBMNSJ010000067.1:0-6459 GCA_050945135.1 Raoultibacter sp. | reverse complement strand
AGCGTGTCTTTTTCATTGTCTGGTCCTTTCCCTTCAGTGTCGAATTCTATCTATTTCCTAACACTGGGGTTGGATCAGATTCAGGGGGTCATGCCACAATGGTGCGCTCATATGGCTCAAAGAAGGATGTAAAGAATCTCCTGAAATGATGACGGAAGGTTTCAGGTCATTCTGCTCGCTCATCAACGAATAGACGTAAATCTAACATGGCATAAGCTTGCCCTTTCATCTTCCAGTCATGCTAGGGATGCAGCAAAAAACGAAAGGCGCACAGCCTTCTTACTCAATGACTGCATATTGCTCTTGGCTTGCATCGCTTTCGACCCCAATTCCCTCGAGGCTTGCAACGAACTTGGAGAACTGAGCATAGCCATAATTTCTCAGACTAAAACGAGGATACTCGCTTCTGACAAGGTTTCCCAGCTCGCTAAGAAGAATCTTTTTCTGAGAACTCGACTCAATCTCACCCTTTATAAAGGCGGCAATGGTTTCTTTTGTGGAAGGCGGCTCATTCATCGAGATAAAGTACGCATCGCCTTCTTTTTCTAGCTCGAAGCGTGGCATTTCTTCGAGGAAGCGAGATAGCGATGAATAGCCGTAGTTTCGTACATCAAAGTCAGAGTATTTGTTACTCAACTCAATGCCAACCTCGGATAACCTGGTGCGTTTGCCCAAACCCTCATTGAAGGCAAGAATATCCACAATGGCATTTTCAACCGCTTCCACCTTCAAAGTGTTTTGCTGACTGAGTGGCTCATCTCGTTCCTTCATGAGATTTTCGAGGGTGATAAACTTGGTACAAGCTTTTCTGAATGCCAGTGGAGTTTTTTCTTCTCCCATACCAATAACCAAAGAGCCTGATTCCCGAAGACGACTTGCCAAACGCGTGAAATCGCTATCTGAAGACACGATGCAGAATCCATCCACATCACCAGAGTACAACACATCCATTGCGTCAATAATCATGGCTGAGTCTGTCGAGTTTTTCCCGGTGGTATTAGAAAACTGCTGGATTGGAGTGAGAGAGTTATCCAGAAGTTCGCTCTTCCATTTTGCAGCATGTGGACTTGTCCAATCTGCATAAATTCGACGAACTGAAGCAACGCCATAAGCCGCAACTTCATCGAGCACTGCACCGATGTAGTCTGCCGAAATGTTGTCTGAATCAATGAGAACCGCAATGCGCCGTATGTCAGCCATAAGATACCTTTCGTTTTTTGGTATTGTACTCGACCGGTGAGCCTCTCGCTAATTCGCATGCTTCAAGGAAGTATCATTTTACAAAACCTAGAAACGCCAAGGGTCGAAATAAGATTGGTAGGGGTGATTTTCACCCCGAACTAGATTGGCAAGCATGATGCCCGCAAAAGCTGACTTTGTCATACCCCAGCCACAATAACCCGTGGCCATAAAGCTATGCTTTGCACCCCTGCGATACAGGCCAATGA
This sequence comes from Raoultibacter sp., assembly GCA_050945135.1. Classification (GTDB taxonomy): domain Bacteria; phylum Actinomycetota; class Coriobacteriia; order Coriobacteriales; family Eggerthellaceae; genus WRIS01. The sequence goes on along the minus strand of JBMNSJ010000067.1, from coordinate 5,011 downwards.
GAGGAAGCCTGTCAGCACTGTCGGCATCCTCTCCCCACCAAGCCGGAACCTGCCGCAGGGCTGCACTTGTTTTAACTTTTGGATAGCTGTTTTGCACCCACGCATCGAGTGCCTGATAATGTTTCTCCTCTTCAGCCTTAAGCGCTTTTGGGTTGCTTCCTCCAATAACTAAGTGCGTATCGTTTGGCCGGACAGAGGTAACTGCCGGATCGTAGCGTGTGTAGGCGTGCCTCACGGGAGCCTCTTCAAAAGGATAAGCAGCTAGATAGCTTCGCCAAAACGAAAGCGAGGCAGCGTAGGGCTCATCAGCACCTATACCCACACGCGTTGCAACAACTGCCTTCTTCGCTTTGATGGATGCACCGTTTTGAAGCAAGACCGTAACTCCCTCAAGTGTTTCTTTGAGCTCTACCGCAGCCGTGTGTTCGTATACGCGCCCACCCAAAGATTGAATAACTTGCATCACCCCGAGCGCAAACTTGCGAGGATGATATATCGCTTGATTTGTTTTCTTAAGACTTACCAGAAAGTCCATAGGAAGCTCTTGCGATGTGATATCTTGCGGCTCAAACCAGTCAATATCAATACCGAAGCGCTCGAATGCTTCGTAATCTTTACGCACGTGGCCAGTGTGCGCCTCAGTAGACGCGAAGATGTAGTGTGAGACGTGCTGCAAATCACACTCAATCTCATAGGTTTTAACAAGCTCTAGAATACGGTTGAATCCCTGATTATCTGCCTCGGCATATGCCGCACCCGCATCTGGGGTGAGACGTGGATATATCCGTGAATGATTAGTAGCAAGCTTTCCCATTGTGCGCCCCGAAGCTCCACTACATATTTGATGTGCCTCGATAAGCAACACACTCAAAGACGAGTCAAGCTCAAGAAGGGCTAGCGCCGTATGTAGACCTGTGAGGCCTCCGCCGATAACCACGACGTCAGCTTCACAGGATTTCGTAAGCGACGGACAACGCGCATCAGGCGTTGTTTGTAACCAAAAAGAATCACTCATGCGCATATCTCTGACTGCTCGATTTTCCTATCTTCGCATCTTCTTCCCGTTTAAGGAGTGCGCGTTGTAATGCCCCATGCCTCCATGCTTGTTGCCGCAAGACGTTCGGGCACCGTAGGGATTTCAGCTATTTCAATAAGCTTTGCCTCGTCAAGACCACAAGCTTGAGCAATCCGTTTTCCATATTCAGGGTCTGCCAAATAACAATGAGCGGCATGTCGATACTTAATGTTTTCTGTTGCTCCCTCGATATTGCGAGCTGTGTTATCGATCAATATCGCGCGCTTCTCTTCTTCCATTAAACGATATAGGTTGCCTGGCTGGTAAAAACAGTCATCGTTAGGCCCGTATAGGCTAAAGCGATCTAGTGCGCCGTCTAGCTCAAGTGCAGGCTCTGCATAACTGGGCTGCTCCGCCCATTCTCCGAAACTGTTCGGAGAATAACCCAAGGTTGCACCATGATTGTCATCAACACGCATCTGTCCATCGCGATGATAGTCATGCGCGGGCACGCGTGGTCTATTCACGGGAATCTGATCATTGTTTACGCCAAGACGATGCCGGTGCGCATCTCCGTAACTAAACAAACGAGCTTGCAAAAGCTTGTCAGGGGACAGACCAATACCTGGAATAATATGAGCGGGGGCGAAGGCGGCCTGCTCGACCTCTGCAAAATAGTTTTCCGGGTTACGGTCAAGAATAAGCTCTCCCACCTCGATTAACGGATAGTCCTTATGGCTCCAAACCTTTGTAATATCAAAGGGATTGTCGGGATGATTATCGGCCTGCTCATCAGTCATGACTTGAATATAGAAGGTCCATTTTGGATAATCTCCCTTTTCAATAGCGTTGAACAAATCGCGCTGAGAGCTTTCTCTATCTTTTCCAACAAGCACCTCGGCATCCTGATCGGTGAGATTTTGAATACCCTGCTGGGTGCGCAGGTGGAATTTACACCACACCCGTTCATTATCCGCATTAATAAGCGAGAAGGTATGGCTGCCAAATCCATGCATATGGCGATAACCTCTTGGGATTCCGCGATCTGACATTACGATGGTAACCTGGTGAAGCGCCTCGGGAAGCATAGTCCAAAAATCCCAATTGTTGAGCGCTGAGCGCATATTGGTTTTTGGGTCGCGCTTAACTGCTCGGTTTAAATCAGGAAATTGCAGTCCGTCTCGCAGGAAAAAGACCGGCGTATTGTTTCCCACTAAATCCCAGTTGCCCTCATCGGTATAAAACTTAATAGCAAAGCCGCGGATATCGCGCTCAGCATCTGCCGCCCCGCGTTCTCCTGCTACGGTAGAAAAACGAACGAAGACTTCGGTCTCTTTTCCAACTTCAGCGAACAGAGAGGCCTTGGTATATTGGGTAATATCGTGAGTGGTGACGAATTTCCCAAAAGCCCCGCTTCCTTTTGCATGCATTCTGCGCTCAGGAATTACCTCACGATCGAAGTGAGCTAGTTTTTCCAAAAGCCAAAGATCTTGCAACGCGACCGGCCCACGTTCCCCCGCTGTTAGCGAATCGGTTCCATTTGAAACGGGAGCACCGTTCTCGCTTGTCAATTTTTTGGTTTCATCGTTCTTCATGAGCAATACCCCTTTGCTTGTTTTGGGCCAGCTTTTCAAGGCCGGACCCGCCCTCTATGCTCAAGAAGTATGGCTCTTCAAAAGAGAAATGCGGTAAAAAGTAGGGTGAAGGTTACCTGATTTGGTGTTTTGTTATCTTTCCGTCACTCGCTTTGTCCTTGATCCAAACTTCTTTCCGCTGATGATGTTTATATGTTGTCTCGCAGTTTATTTGTGTTCACCTGCAACAAACTAAGGTACACTCACGAGCGCTGAATTAATCCACGCAATCCGCAGCGATGTACCATCAGTATGCTCCTGGATGTAACTTACCAAATGAGGTCACCCACTTTGTTTGTCAGAGTGGGTGATTTTTTCGTGACTAGCGCTCACAAACGCACACGTGTCACGAATTGCAGCGCCCATCTAAAAGAGATGGGAAACTAGCGATGCACGTTGAATCAGGAGATCCATTGAAGAACCAAGTACAGACCAGCATATTTGCAGAAATGCCCCTCAGCCCAAAAACCATTCATGCCATCGAAGACATTGGCTACACACAAGCTACCGATATTCAATCTCAAGCCATTCCGCTACTTATTGAAGGGCGTGACCTTATTGGTCGTAGTCGCACCGGAACAGGAAAAACCGCAGCCTTTGGCATTCCCGCAATTGAATCGGTGAACAACAAATATAAGCACGCGCAAGTTCTCGTACTTGCACCAACAAGAGAGCTCGCAATGCAAATTGCGACAGAAATGAAGAAGTACGCGAAGTATCACGAAGGCATTTCGGTTGCAACGGTGTATGGCGGTGCGCCCATGAACGATCAAATCAAGCAATTGCGAAGAGCAAATATCGTGATTGGAACTCCAGGACGCTTGCTTGACCACATTCGTCGCAAGACCTTAAAGCTCAATCAGATTCAAACCGTCATCCTTGACGAAGCCGACGAAATGCTCAACATGGGCTTCATTGAAGATATTGAAACCATTCTTACCCAGGTGCCCACCAAACGCCAAACCGTGTTATTTTCGGCAACCATGTCAGAGCCACTTCTAAAGATCTCAAACACTTTTCTTACCAACCCTTATACGGTAAACGCTGGAACAGAAGATGAGACCAAGGCTACTATTGAGCAGACTTTTTACCAAATCGAGCACAAACAAAAGAAGAGTGTTCTTACGCTTCTCATGCATGCCAACAAGCAGCGCTCTATTGTTTTTTGTAATACAAAACTGATGGTAGACGAACTAGCAGAACTGCTTCGCAGCCAAGGTTTTAAGGCATCGGGACTTCATGGAGACATGACTCAAGCAGCTAGATCCCAGGTGATGCAAGAGTTTCGCAACGGAAGCATTCACTCGCTGATTGCGACCGATGTTGCCGCGCGCGGTATCGATGTTGATGATGTCGATGTGGTTATCAACTACGATCTTCCTCAAACTTTCGAATACTACATCCATCGCATTGGTCGTACTGGACGAGCAGGCAAAGAAGGACTTTCGCAGACGCTAATCTGTAACAAAAAACAGTACATGACCCTTCGCTCACTTATGAAATATACGGGAAGTACTATTCAGGAGCGCAAGCTTCCTTCGAGCGAGAAGATTATGAATAAAGCGGTTTCGCGACTTGCTGAAGATATTGAAACCCGCTCCAAGAAACGCTCAGGGAAAGCAGCCCGAAAGCTCGTGCAAGAACTTCTCGCTTCTGATACCTTCCAAGGCTCAGAAGAGCAAGTTGCGACAGCTTTGGCAGAAATGCTCATCGGCGGTGATGCGCAGTTCGACCGCCTCAAAGACATCAAGACATCGACCAAGAAAACATCTCACAGCTCGCCACGCAATAAGAAATCCAATCAGGTTCGAGGGCAACGCAGACGGAAAGATTCACGACAAGAATCAGGGAAAAACGCTGGACGTCCCAAGAATTCTCAACGTAAAAAGTTCTCCGGGCGCAAAAAGAAAGTGCAGTCCACGACAGCCTAAAATTCAAAAGCGATACGCGAACGTAAACTAAATAAAACCTTTTCAGCCGGGATATCCCCTTATAATGTAGAGCTAATCACCGCGAATTATTAAAGGGGAATCCATTATGAGAAAATGGCTTGGGGTTTTACTCGCGTTTGTTTTAGCACTATCCTGCGTTTCTTTTTCGGCATGCTCTACAAAACCAACTAAGGCAGAGCCGGTAAAGCTCAGCACAGAATCGCTTGTTATTGCAAGTCAGGCAGCCGACTATCCTTCCGTCGAATACACGGTTGACCGGATTACCCGTGACGAAGAAATACCTATTGGCATGACCCCCTGAATCTGATCCAACCCCAGTGTTAGGAAATAGATAGAATTCGACACTGAAGGGAAAGGACCAGACAATGAAAAAGACACGCTACACCACAGAGCAGATCATCATGAACCTG
>JBMNSJ010000066.1:0-6875 GCA_050945135.1 Raoultibacter sp. | reverse complement strand
ATCGTCGACGGGAAAAAGGTTGAGGCCGATCCCGCTAAAGCATCATCGACTAAGGTCGAAGCAGTTGTTCTTGAGCAATTCAAGGGCGAAAAGCAGCTGGTATTCAAGTTCAAGAAGCGCAAGAACTATAAAAAGCTTCGCGGACATCGTCAGAATTTGACACGCATCCAGATTGCTGCAATTGGAAGCGAAAAGGCTGCTCCCAAAACTGCGAAAAAGGCTGCTGCTCCAAAGGCTGCAGCAAAACCAGCCGAAGCGAAAGCAGAAGCCGCTCCTAAGCCTGCAGCAAAGAAAGCAGCTGCAACTAAAGAAGCTCCTGCAAAAAAGGCTCCAGCTAAGAAGGCTGCTGCTCCAAAAGCTGCTGCTGCTCCAAAGGCCGCCGCTGCGAAAAAGCCTGCTGCCAAAAAGCCAGCTGCTAAGAAAACAGAAACCAAAGCTTCAGATACTGAAGAGAAATAAGGGAGGTCAGTTATGGCACATAAGAAAGGTCAAGGATCTATTCGTAATGGTCGTGACTCCCGTTCTCAACGTTTGGGAGTTAAGCGTTTCGGTGGAGAAACAGTAAACACCGGAAACATCCTCGTACGTCAACGTGGAACTCATTTTCATCCTGGCGATAACGTTGGCCGTGGAAAAGACGATACGCTTTTCGCTCTCTGCGATGGAATCGTGGAATTCACGAAAGGGAATAAGCGTAAAGTACACGTACGACCAAGCGCATAGTTATTGAGCAATAGAGTGTTTCTTAATGCTCTCGATTGCCTCCTGTACCAGTACCGTTACAGGAGGCATTTTTTATTAGTATGGCAAAGTGATAACAGGGTAGTGCGTCGAAAAGAAGGTTGTTAGGGATGTTTGTCGATAAGGCTCGCATACACGTAAAAGCGGGAGACGGCGGAGCCGGCTGCATGTCGTTCCGGCGAGAAGCCCATGTTCCCAAAGGGGGGCCTGATGGAGGCGATGGAGGTCGAGGCGGAGATGTTGTTGTTGAGGCCGATGCAAGCCTCTCGTCTCTAATCGACTATCGCTTTAAGCATCACTTTAAGGCAACCCGAGGCTATCACGGCAAGGGCTCAAAGATGCACGGAGCTGCCGGACAAGATTTAATACTTAAGGTTCCACTAGGCACCATCATTCGCGAGTACAACGAAGAAACGCGGGAAACAGGCGAACTCATTGCCGATCTTACCCACGACGGAGAACGTGTTGTGGTTGCTCAGGGCGGTGTTGGCGGAAGAGGAAATATTCACTTCGTAACCTCAACACGAAGAGCGCCTGCCTTTGCAGAACTTGGTGAGCCTGCGCAAGAAGGCTGGATTGAGCTCGAAATGAAGCTGATGGCAGATGCGGCACTTGTGGGTGTGCCATCCGCGGGTAAGTCTTCTCTCATTGCTAAGCTTAGTGCGGCACGTCCTAAAATCGCGGATTATCCCTTCACAACACTTGTTCCAAACCTGGGCGTTGCGCGTTCGGGCGATTATAGCTTTGTGGTTGCCGACATCCCCGGGTTAATTGAGGGCGCTCATGAGGGCAAAGGCCTCGGATATGAATTTCTTCGCCATATAGAACGCAGTGCCCTTATCGTTCATGTTGTTGATATGTCAGGTGGTTATGAGGGACGCGATCCCCTGAGTGATTATGAAATTATCAACAAAGAGCTTGAACTCTATGCCCACGATCTTAATACACGACCGCGAATAGTGGTTGCCAATAAAATTGATGTTCCGGGAGTCGAAGAGGATATCAAACGCCTGGCTAGCAAGGTTAAAGCTGATTCAGTTCGGGCGGCGGGCGGAAATGAATTTGCCCCCAGCATCATCGATCCTAAGCTGTATTGCATCAGCGCTTTGACCGGCGAAGGTGTTGAGCAGTTGAAGGCAGCGATTGCAACTAAGGTTCACCAGATTCGCGAGGAGATAAAAGCAAGTCTCGCAAGCGAAATACAGTACGATCATATATGGGAACACAAACGTCAGGCCCGCGACAAACGTTTTGAGGTCACAAAGCTCTCAGACGGAATTTTCCGGGTGAGTGGTGTGCAGGTTGAGCGCATGGTTATCCAGACAGACTGGGATAATGAAGAGGCAATCGCGTTTTTGCAGCATCGTCTCAAGCGACTCGGCGTAGAGAATGCCCTCGAAAAGGCTGGAGCCGTAGATGGCGATGAGATTCGCATTGTCGGACACGCCTTTGAGTTCGAATCAGCTCAGACCGGAGACGACCTCTTTGACGAGCTTGACCTGTAGTAATAAAGGCCGTTATTCTAGTAAGATGCGCTAGGAAGAAGGAGTTGAAGTAGCTTGGCACCAAAGTTGGTTATCAAAATCGGATCGTCAACCTTGACAACTTCGGAAAGTAAGATCGATTACGAGTTTTTAAAAACGGTGGCTTCACAGGTCCGACGCGTTCGGGAGGCAGGATGGCAGCCGGTGATTGTAACCTCTGCTGCGATTGCCTGTGGCCTCGAGGCTCTCGGTATCCCCAAGCGACCGCAAGATATCCCCAGCCTTCAAGCAGCTGCTTCAGTGGGGGAAAGTGTTCTTACTGCGGCATACGCCAATGCTTTGGCTGATGAAGGCATGCTCGCATCCCTCATTTTGCTGACTCGCAAAGATACCGCTGATAGACAGTCCTATTTGCATGCACGAGATACGATTATGCGATTGCTCGAGCTTAATGTGGTGCCTGTTGTTAACGAAAACGACACGGTTTCAATTGAGCAAATTAACTTCGGCGATAACGATACGCTCGCTGCTCTGGTTGCATGCCTAATTAATGCCGATTTAGTCATCATGCTTTCAGATATCGATGGCCTCTATGATAAAAACCCTCATTTACATAAAGATGCTCAGTTTATTCCCCGTGTCGAAGTTGTCGACGAATCAATCATGGGGCATGCAGGAGCTGCGGGAACAACCCTTGGCTCTGGTGGCATGATTACCAAGATGACAGCATCACGCGTTTTGATGGCTGCAGGAATTGATATGGTGATATGCAACGGCAGAAAGCCCGAGGTTATTGTCGATGTCGCTTCAGGAAAGCCAATCGGAACGAGGTTTGCTGCAAAAGAGAGACCTCATGAAATTGGTCCGAGAAAGCTATGGATTGCCTTAGGTGATGCAGCTCGCGGCTCGATAACGGTTGATTCGGGCGCGAAAACTGCTCTGATTTCAAAAGGTGGATCGCTGCTTTGTGTCGGTATGGTCTCAGTTGAAGGAGCATTTGAGGCTGATGATATCATCGACATCAAGGATAGTTCAGGGCACCTTTTTGCACGAGGCAAAACAAGCGCTTCTAGTGATGAACTGAGTCTTGCCTGTGGTCTGTCACAGGTAGAACTCAAAGCCAATAGACTACTATCGAGTCTCGCAGAAAAACCTGTGATACACAGAGACGATCTTGTCGTATTAGAATAGCAAGTACAAAAGCACATTGAGGAGAGTTTTTACCATGCACGAGCACGCATCAGTAAAAGAAATCGCTTTAGCAGCAAAAAAAGCTTCGGCAAAAATGGCTACCGCTTCAATCGAAGATCGTGATCAAGCCCTTATGTCTATGGCGCAGTCGCTCCGATCAAATTGTGACATTATCCTCGCCGAGAATGAACGAGACATGAATGCAGCCCGCGCTGATGGCATGGAAGAAGGCTTGCTCGATCGTCTCATGCTCGATGAGTCGCGCATTGAGGGGATGGCTTCCGCTCTCGAAACACTTATTTCGCTTCCAGATCCACTCGGGCAAACGCCTGAACACCGAAGATTGACCAACGGTATTGATCTAACCAAGGTGAGTGTTCCTTTAGGCGTCGTAGCTATGGTCTATGAAGCGCGTCCAAATGTTACTGCTGACGCAGCGGGTATTTGCATTAAAACAGGAAACTCATGCGTTTTGCGTGGTGGCTCGGCTGCTCAGTATTCGAATGCCGCTATTGCACATGCGCTTCATACTGCTGCGCAAACTGCAGGCATGCCCCTTAATTGTATCTGCGCAATAGAGACCACCGATCGTCGTGCTACCGACGAGCTTATGAGCCTTCATGGCATTGTGGACGTACTAATTCCACGTGGAGGAACAGGGCTTATCAAGCATTGTGTTGAGAATTCAAAGGTTCCGGTTATCGAGACCGGAACTGGAAATTGCCACGTATATGTCGAGTCAAGTGCCAACTTTTCCATGGCTCGCGCAATTGCAGTCAACGCAAAATGCCGTCGGTTGGGAGTATGCAACGCAGCCGAAACGCTTCTCGTTGATGCTGCTATTGCACAAGATTTCTTGCCTGAGATGATGCGTGAGCTCAGTGAAAATAATATTTTGCTCCATGCCGATGAAACAGCTTTCGCCATTGGTGAGCAAGAGGGTATTGCTCCATTAATTGCAGCTACCGAACACGATTGGGAAACTGAGTATCTTGCAGCTGAAATGGCAATCAAGTGTGTAAGCGGCGTGGAAGAAGCTATAGAGCACATCAACCGTTACGGCACCAAGCATTCTGAGGCTATCGTAACCGAGAACCAAGAGAGCGCCGACGCATTTTGCAATGCCGTTGATGCGGCAGCAGTGTATGTTAATGTTTCCACGGCTTTCACCGACGGCGGAGAGTTTGGCATGGGGGCCGAAATCGGCATATCAACTCAAAAGCTTCACGCACGGGGTCCTTTTGCCCTTAATGCATTAACCTCGTATAAATATGTGTTGCGCGGAGAGGGACAGGTGCGTGCTTGAGCGTTATCATCTCTCAACGATTCGATGGTCTAGGACTTCAAGACCCATCAAGAACATATCGTTTGGGTATTATGGGCGGAACCTTTGATCCCATTCATATAGGTCATCTTGCATGCGCAGAGCAGGTGCGCGATAAGCTCAATCTAGACGCAGTCCTGTTCGTTGTAGCAGGAAATCCCGTATACAAAAAAGGTCAGCACGTAACGTCTGCTCGGCACCGCATTGCTATGTGCAAGCAGGCGATTGCAAATAACGATGCTTTTGATGTGAGCTCAATAGAAGTTGATCGAGAGGGAGATACCTTCACTGTTGATACCTTGCGTCAAATGAGAATGCATTATCCCGATAATGTTGAGTTCTATTTCATCACTGGGGCAGATGCCGCATCTCACGTAGCAGACTGGAAAGAAAGCGCTGAGGTTCTCAAGCTCGCTCAGGTGATAGCGGTCACACGTCCAGACTGCGACGTATCAGAGCAGGCTCTTGTTAGGATGGAGTCTTTTGACACCCTTCCATTCCAATACCAAGAAGTTACCGCTCTCGCAATTTCTTCAAGCGATATTCGCGAAAGAATCCGCAAAGGTTATTCTGTTCGTTACCTCACACCACAAAGCGTTCTTGATTTCATCGAGGAGCATGGTCTTTATCGTGCGTCATATGACGATGCTGCTTTTGGGGAGGCTTAAGCATGGATTACGATGTGCTCAGCGATGAGTTTTTCGAGCAAATGCGCAACCGTGTACAACAGCGCCTGCGAAAACAGCGCTTTGAGCACGTTGAAAGCGTTGCGCAAACGGCCATCACCATTGCGAAAGAATACGGGCTTGATTGGAGACGCGCCCGTCTTGCAGCTATCTTGCATGATTGGGATAAAGACATCAGTGATGAGGCCATCATTAAGCGCGCAAAAGAACTTGGTGTGGTAACTGATGCCTATGTCATGGATACCATGCCCCGTCTTCTTCATGGGTTGACCGCTGCTGCAGCGCTCAAGCGTGAATATCCGGAGATACCTCAAGATGTATTAGATGCGGTAGCCTATCATACCTCTGCGTGTATTGGCATGACCGAGCTTGACATGGTGGTTTATATAGCTGATGTAATCGAGCCGCTGCGACCATTTCCTGCCACGCAAAAACTGAGAGATAAAGTAGGAAAGATTTCACTCGAAGATCTTTTCCTAAGAACATTTAAGCAAGTGTTTTCCAACTTGATTGAGAGCAATTATCGCGTTCATCCTTCAACGGTTGACGTGTGGAACTATTACCTCGTTCGCGCTAGGGAGCGCAAGCGAAATCGAAAGAAGGGACTTTTGTGAGCGAAGAGCTAAATTCTAGGCAACGAGCTATCATTGCTGCGCAGGCTGCGGGCGAGAAAAAAGCAACAGACATCATGATCCAAGAGGTAGGAGCATTGATTTCAGTAACCGAGTATTTCGTTATTGCAACGGCAGCCAATAATCGCCAGGTAGCGGCAATTGTTGATGAGATAGAAAAAGACGAACGAGAAAAAGCTGGCGTAAAACCACTTCATCGTGAGGGAACAGAAGATGGAACTTGGTCGCTTCTCGATTACGGCGATTTTGTTGTGCACGTTTTCCAGGAAGAGGCGCGTGATTATTATCGTCTTGAGGCGCTTTGGAACGATGCACCCACGGTTGATCTTGCTCAAGAAGCTGGCCTCACTGATCTAAGCTATTCGGAGAGAATCGCCAAGCTCCTCAAGCGGTAATGAGTGCCCGACACTTGAGCTTTACCGGGGTCTTTGTATGTCCCCGCTTGTGATGTAGCTGCAAATAGAGGTGCTAGTTAAGAGTGGCGGCAACTCTGATGTGTAAAATGCAGTGTTTTATACTTCACCCTAGCTCTTGAGAAAAGCGCTTTGGGATTGGTAGGTATCTCATGTCCTAGTGCTTTTTGAGATAGCACAAATCCATATATATCCGCTGGAAAATAAGGTAGAATATGTGAGTGAAATAGGGTGAGGAAGCGAGGGCAATAGCTATGACTAAGCTATCAACAGTTCAAGGTAATGGCCTGCCCCCATTTTCTGTACCAACCAAAATGTTAGTTTCTAAGCTGCGATCGCTTGGATTGCAGGAGGTCTGTAGCCAAGCGAGCTATGGGGTCGTTCGTAGTTATAGTAGCGTATCC
>JBMNSJ010000065.1:0-6916 GCA_050945135.1 Raoultibacter sp. | reverse complement strand
TGACATGTATTACGACCTGTAAAGATTTGTCGTTCTCTCGAGTGGTTCTACTTAGAGAGTTTTGAACACGCACAAGGTGGCGTAGGAATGATTTCTTGTTAGGAATTGTTTCTGCGCCATTTTTTTTGTATCTCCCTTAATTGTTGCTACATATGGATTTAGGGGAAGTCCACCGGAGACCATCTGCAAGGAATGCTGCGAATTGAGACGATGCTTCGGTGCGATTTTTACTTGGGGATGATAAGCATGCGTTCGACGGGGCTGCCAGGGCAAAAATTGGCGAAAGTGCGCGATTCGAAGACGAGCAAAGCACCGAAAAGGAATGAAGCTCGTAGGATTCGTGCGAATTTGCTGGTTGGACGCTAAAATAATCGCGTACTATCGAGAATTCTTGGCAAGATAGCAAGTAAAAGTGAAACATGCAGGAGGATGTGAGCCTTTTGCTGGGGACGGCTCAAAGTCGCGGTAAAGTACGAATCGCGTCCAATTTCGCCGCAACAATTCTGAGAAATACCAGTTCAGCATTTGAGCAAGCGAGAATTATCGTACTTTGCTGCTATTCTCAGCCGCGAAGCTGGAGGGCCTTTGAGGGGGAGGCGGAGCTCCCTACGAAGTTGTAGCCTTCAGCGTGAATGCGCTTTGTCTTTCAGCTGTGTTTAGTGTTTGCTGCCGGGGAAAAAGCTGTTGCGCTTAAGGATGTCTGCTGCAGCTCTGGAATGGAGAATAAGCGCCTCGCGATCTTCGGGTGTTAGTTTATCCAAATAGCTTCGGAGGATTTCGTGAGACTCCTTTACGTGATCTTCGATTCTCATTTTGCCTTTTGTTGTTAGAGAGGCAACAACGTTCTTACGGTTTTCCTGCGAGCGAACACTTTCGACAAGACCAAGATCTTGAAGCGATTTTACGGTGCGCGTTGCTTGCTCACGCGCGACATACATCTTGTCGCTCAATTCCGACATTTTTAAAGGCCCGTGTATATCAAGAATAGCAAGCACGTCAACTTGGTTGTTGGTTAATCCGAGCTCTTTCTTGTTGCGCCAGGCCGTCTTTCTGAATACTTCATCGTAGCCAATCGAGGCATGAATGATTGCTTCGATATCCTGCTCTTGACCGGGTATATCCACAGTTCCTCGATTCTCCTCTAGCAACAATTGACAATTGTCAATTGTGGGGTACAATGCCGTAGTTGATAATTATCAATTATAGCAAAAATTCAAAGGTATGCACGAAGGGAAATCTATGGCTTTAGGCATTACAAAACAGCAGACGAAAATGGTAGCGGTGCTTCTGAGTGGCGCATTGCTAACAGTACTTAACCTCACGGTGTTGTCTCCGGCACTTCCGTCAATTATGCGTGATCTGGAGGTTGATGCAACAACGGTGCAGTGGCTCACGTCAGGATATGGGCTGGTTGAGGCTATCGTGATTCCTTTATGTGCATGGCTTATGGGGCGTTTTCGCACGCGTCAGCTTTTTATCGGTGGTGAGCTACTTTTTGCTGTCGGTTGTCTGTTGGCTGCGTTTGCTCCGTCGTTTTCTGTTTTGCTTGTGGGACGCTTAATGCAGGCGTGTGCAACTGGCGTTGTCATGACCATGACCATGACGCTTAATGTGCTTATCTTCCCGCGTGAAAAACGAGGAACAGCTATGGGAATTATCGGGCTTATCATTGGCTTCGCGCCTGCGATTGGTCCCTCACTCGGAGGTATTGTGGCCGACTTAGTAGGCTGGCGCTCTCTTTTTATCCTCGTGTTGATACTAACCGTGCTCGTCATCGCCGTTGCCTCACGAGTGCTTACTGATTTCAAGGGTTTTGAACGAACCAAATTTGATGTGCCTTCAGTACTATTGTCGTCAACAGGGCTGTTTGCCTTTTTGTATGGAATCGCTTCACTTAGCTCCGCTGATACCATTCTTATCCCTCTTGCATACATAGCGGCGGGGCTTGGGCTTGTCGTAGCCTTTGTGTATCGACAGGGCAAGCTTGAAGTACCTTTCTTGCGCGTAGACATTCTAAAGACGCGCAATTATCGCATTGCGGTCATCGGGGTCTTTGTTTTGCAGGGTGCGCTTGTGGGGTCTAACGTTGTTTTTCCTCTCTACATTCAGCAGGTTCTTGGACAGACGGCAACAGTGAGTGGCTTAATTATGCTGCCGGGCGCTTTGCTAGGTGCATTTTGTGGGCTTGTGGCAGGGCGTTTATTCGATCGATTAGGAATACGACCTTTGGCTCTAACAGGTGGTGCGCTTGTTGTGGGTGCTGCAGTGTTATTGGTCCTTTTGGGAATTGATACTTCAATCCTCTTTGTTGTTGCGACAACGACGCTTTTCACCTTAGGCATTCAGTCGCTCATGACACCGCTCAATACTTGGGGGCTTAATTCGCTCGATAATAAAGTTCTTCAGCATGCCAACTCTGTAACTAACACCATGAACCAAGTAGCGGTATCGGTCGGAACGGTGCTCATTGTTTCCCTTAGCGCTGTTGTTTCTATTACCTCGCCGAGCCTTTCTGGCGTCGAGCAGCTGGCAACGGGGTATCACTATTCATTTATGGGCGGGGCAACTTTGCTAATTCTTGCCGCCTTGATTGCGGTATTTTTTGCACGAAATAAGAAGGGCAAAGCTACGGCTTCGGCGGAAAAAACGCCTTCACAAGATAGAGGACTTGTCTTTGAAGTAGCGCACATTATGAATGCGCAGTCTGCGTCTTTGTCTTCAGCCTCTTCGGTAAGGGAGGCAATAGATGTGTTTGCAAAAGCGAATACGAGTGGTGCACCTATTGTTGACGAAAGCGGACGGGTGCTTGGTTTTATTTCAACTGGTGATATTCTCAAATACCTTGGTGATGTAGAGAGCGCTCTGCCAAATATCGGAAGTGCCGTTACGGTATATCACCTGTTCGATGATGAGAGCTTCAAAGATCGCGTTGCAGGCTTGCTCGAGCTAAATGTCATGGATATTGCTACACGCAAAGTAATTAGTGTAAGCGCTGATACCACGCTTGAGAAGGCATGTACGATACTGGCAAATAGGAAGATTAAGAAGCTTCCGGTGGTTGAAGGAGGCAAGCTTATAGGTGTCATTAGTCGCAAAAACGTTGTGCAGGCTATTGCGAGCGCGCTTGATTAGGCGCAGCCTACGACAGGTAATCAGTGTTAAACGTTGTGTATTCGGGTGCCTCAGATAAGCGAAATCAAGGAAAGCGTGCAACCAATGTGTACAGCAACTAAAAACATAGCTACAACAACGTAGACTTTGAGTGCGCCGTTTTTGCTCACGCCATGGACGAGACCGCTCGCGTACAAAAAATCATTTGCGCAATAGGCAAGAGCCATCATGAAATTGCAGAGCGACAGAATAATCGCGAGTATCCAGAGCTCTCCCGGAGGTCCGGTGCGGTTGATTTCACCGTCGAATCCGATTTGCATCGGAATTTCGGTGACTTCTGGGGGTAGTTGATAAAGTACGATTGCGGTTACAGCAAAAGGCGCAGCTATTGCAAAAAGCCAGAACAGTATGAGAGGCGGAGAGGGTAATTTCATAAAGTGTCACTTCTGTTTGTTAGGTAATACATATCAGCTGTTGTATTTTACTACCGCCCTCAAGTTCTGTCAGTTACGATTTTGAGTGCGCGGAGCTCAAACAAGCGATTCTGACAGATATAGACTGCAGCCAAGTTCTATCGCACAAAAAGATAGTCCCGTATGGCGATGTGCGTCGACCGTACGGGACTACTTTGCTAAGTGGCGCAAGGGGCTTTTGCGTACTTAGTCTTTGAGCAGTGAATTTACTTCTGCTTGGGTAAATACAGGACCATCAAGACAAATATACTTGCTTCCGGCATTACAGCGCCCACACTTTCCAATACCGCATTTCATGCGCATCTCAAGTGTGGTGATGACGTTGTCATCGGACACGCCCATGTTGGCAAGTGCTTTTGAGCAGGTTCTATAAAGGCTTGGTCCGCCGCATAGCACTGCTGTTGTATTACTTACATCAAGACCGAGGCTCTCGAGGAAGGGGGCGGTATAAGCTACCTCTCCATCCCAATCGTCGCTCGCTCGATAGGTGCTGACATGCACATTCATATCCTTTTCGGCAGGCCACAGTTCAAACAGTTGCTTCTTGAAAACTAAATCAGCTTTCGTGGAGGCGCTGTAAACCAAATCAATCCGCCCGTAATCATCGCGATTAGCAAGCGTGTGGAGTAGGAAAGTGCGAACGGGGGGCAATCCAATACCTCCCGCAATAAAGAGCATATCGCGTCCTTTGCATTGGTCGGCGGGCCAATGGTTTCCGTAAGGGCCGCGAACCGTAACCTGTGAACCTGGGTAAAGCAAATGAAGACGTTCAGTAACGGTACCTACTTTTTTTACGGTGAATTCAATCCAATCGTCACCACCCATAGATACGCAAAACATGCTTTCCCCGAAGGGTGCAAGGCCAAGCATGCCAAGTTGACCAGGCTTGAAGGCAAAAGGAATTTCTCCTTCGAGTGTTTGAACTCGAAATGATTTTACATCGCTGGTCTCTTCGGTAATTTCGATAACCTTACATACTTGCGGTATCAAGGGGTTTGAATCGCAGGTGCAGTCATGTTCGATCTCAATCATGCGCTCCCACCTCCTGAACATCTTCGATTACGCGGCTGATATCAATGCCAACAGGGCATTTTTCGATGCAACGACCGCAACCACTGCACATTGAGGAGCCGTAACGCTCATCGTAGAAACTGAGCTTATGCATAAAGCGGTTTCTGAGCCGCGCCTTTTTTGTGGGTCGTGGATTGTGATTGCCCGCCATGAGGGAATACTCTGTGAACATGCAACTATCCCAAGTGCGGAATCGGTAGCCCGTGTTTCCCTTATTTTGCTGGCTCATGTCAAAACAATGACAGGTGGGGCACACGAAAGCACAGGTGCCACAGTTTAAGCACTTCATAGATAAATCAGCCCAATAGGGGTCTTCAAATAACGTGTCAATTTTTTCTTTCACGCTATCGGTGTTGAGCTCAATTTGGAATTCGATACGCTGTTCAGCTAGCTTTTGTACGCTTTCGTTTACGATATCGTTAGTAGGCTCGAGGAAGGAATCCCATGATGCGAGGGCTTCGCTTCCTTTCTCGTTAATAGCTTCGACGGCGTAAAAATCTCCGCAGTCAGCCATCTGGATATCTGCCTCTTTTGCGCGTGAGGGATCAATTCCGAACGAGGTGCAAAAGCAGGCACGGTCAGGCTTTGTGCAGGCCAGTGCAACGATAAGCGTGTTAATACGCCGCTCGTAGTAGGGGGTATCCACATATCCTCGAGTGAGAAAAACCTTATCGAGCGTTTCGATGCTATAGGCATCGCAAGACCGCAGACCAAAGATTATCTGGTCGGTCGTGGTTTTTACCTCTTTGATAGTTACATCTTCACCCAGCTTCTCGTAGGTATAGAGTGTTTCTGTTTGCGGAAAGAGAGTCTCTTTGGGTGAGACATCAGTTTTTGCACCACCAAAAGAAACGTTGCTTGCTGGTTGATAGGGTGCAAACATGGTTTGTCCATCATGTTCGCTGGGGACATAGACGGTCTTTTCCTTAGCGAGCTCGTCAAGAAGGGCGCTGAGTTTTTCTTTTGCTAGTATCACGAAGTTCACCTCCTACATGAACTCTTCGACATCGTCGAGAAGATAGTGGTCGAGAGGGGCAGGGGTGCAATCGTCAAGACCAGCAACGTAGGCTCCGAAGAGCTCATGTGCGTCTTTGATTATCTTGCGATTCATTTGCATGAGCGGAAGATTACTTGGGCAGACACGCTCGCACTCACCGCATTCGATACAGCGTTCGCCTACGTGAAACATGCGAGTTATTCCGTAGTTTTGATTTTCTACAAGAGAGGTCTCTCTGCCTTGCCAACCCATTGCGCTTTGATCGGTGAAGCATTCTTTGCAGGTGCAGCTAGGGCATACATCTCGGCAAGCCCGGCAGCGAATGCATTTCGAGAAAACATCAGACCAGTATTCATAGCGAGCCTGCGGATCCATCTCTTCGATGGCTTTTACTTGCGCAAAACGGTCTATGTCGCGTTTTTCGTCTCTAAGCTCTCCAAGAAGTTCGTCATAGATTACCGGATCGCGGTGTAGGCACTCGCTGCACTTTTTGAGTTCTTCTCCAGTTTCTGCATCCTTCATTCCGGTGCAGGGTATGCCGATAAGATATAAATCATCTCGCTTGATTTGGCCATCTTTTAAGATGAGGTTGATGCCTCGCGAATCGCAGCCTCTTACTACAACACCAATCTTTTTCTCTGGATTGGGGTCTTGGGTGGGATATTTGGATAGCAGATTTACGCAGTAGTCGTTATAGACCAGCTTATCTACTTGAGCACTGTTTCGAATGATGCTTGGTGTGGTTTGCCCTTCGAAGCGTCCGTTTTCCCATCCAATCAAATAGCCGATGGTTCCATCATCGAGGAGGGCACGAGCACGTTCGCGCAGACTGTCTTGAATGTGTGTCATCAGCGGCCTTCCTCTCTATATCTCGTGTTTGGACCAATCTCGGCGATTGTTTCGCAGGTTTCGGTTACCGTATCGCGGAATTTGCCCGCTTCGGAACCCGAAATCCAACGAACCTGGAAACGCTCTGGGTCGATGCCAAAATACTCAAGAAAGCGTCGATACAGAAGCATTCTGCGCCTGGTGAAGTAGTTTCCGGTGGAATAATGACAATCGCCGGGGTGGCAGCCACAGACCAATACGCCATCGCAGCCTTTTTGGAAGGCATGAAGAACAAACTGTGGATTCACGCGGCCTGAGCATGGCACGCGAAGAAGTCGCACGTCTGCGGGATATTTCATTCGATTTAGTCCTGCAAGATCGGCACCTGCATAGGTACACCAGTTGCAACAAAAGGCTAAAATCTTTGGTTTCCATT
>JBMNSJ010000064.1:0-7812 GCA_050945135.1 Raoultibacter sp. | reverse complement strand
CCTTAGTCGTCGAATTTGTGTCACCTGGGATTTCTATATGCAAGCACTCTTTCGTTCGCAGAAAATCCGGGCAGAACCTTCAATCTCATGCAGACTAAACGTTGTCGGCCAAATTTTTTCCTTGGCGGCGATCACGGATGCGAAGAATACTTCATCTCGGCAATGAGTGGAACAGTAAGAAGCACAAGGCGCTACCCGCAAGGATGGGATTTCTCGCGAAGAGCTTACTCTACGTTTAAGAGATATAGCTATCAATCGCTTGCGTTTCATTTTGATGAAAGTCAAAGAGGGCCTTGCGTAGCGCAAAGCACGCCTGAGAAAACTGAGGCTGCTTATAGCAAAGACGTTTCCCGAGCGCCTCGGCAACAAGATGGGCAAGCTTTTCAAGTTCCGTGTAACTTTTGACTTGTTGACGCGTGACGGAGACCACGATAATTCCCGCAAGATGGAGGTCGCTTCTCCGAATGGAGTCTTTGTTTATTCGATCAGATCCGGTATGAAACGCGTCGCTGTCGTACTCCAACGCGAATTTTGCACTTGGCCAGAGCAAGTCGCAAACGTAGAAATCAGAAGCAGAATGAAGAACCTTTTTAGAGACATCAATTCGGTGGTTTAGGGAAGGAAAGTCCAGTCCGTATCCTCCCATTCTATAAGGTAGGCAGAGCAGCATTACGAGAGTTGTTTCCATAGGCGATGCGGATTTCTCGGCGATAAATCGTAGGGCTTTTCGTGCGCGAAGCGTTCCATGAGACCCCGCCATTTTTGTGAGAAACGAGGAGAGACGAGCAACCGTTGTTAAGGGGGTGCAAGGAACGAGTTCGCCATTGACAAACGCATAGAATCCGCACAGTTCGAAACCGAGTGCAATAAGTGCTGGGAGGTCCATGGTGCGAGCCATTTGAAGAAAGCAAAACTCAGGTGAGCTCACGTAGTATCCATTTCCGGTATCGTGGATGCAGCCCTTCGGTAAAGGGCCACTCCAAACATGGAATCTTAAGTGCTTTGATTCTTGCCTAAGAGAAGCTTTGGCTGTCAAGACATGAAGAGGCCTATCTATGTAAGAGGGGACATTTGTATCGTTAGAGAGGGGTCGAACTCGCTTCGTTAGAAATCCTTTCGCGTGGGACAGCGCCTCGGTCTGATAGCAGAATGCGCGGAAAAGCCTCCAAAATTGCAAGGCAGAGATGTGACTAAGTGTTTTCAACATGATTTCATGGTATCTGCGAGTTACTACAGAAAGCATGCGGAAACATGACACAAACGCTACCAATTCCATACAGAAGGCGCTCACCAGGGAAAACCCTCTGAGGTTCTAGCAGTATTTTTTTCAACTTGAGGTACGAAAGCTGGCGATGCGTTGTGAACCGTAGCTTGATGGGGATTCTCTTAACATTTTGAGTGAACTTTACCCTAAAGAATTTCGAAGACCTTGTTTGCGGGAGCTGGTACGTTAGGGCGTCTAGGCGAGAGGGGAGCAAATCCTTGCTGGATGCGAGGATTCTGCATCAGATTGAAGGTTATGCCCGCTTGAAACCGCCAATTGGCGCTCGCAGGCCCTTCTGCCTTAGTCGTCGAATTTGTGTCACCTGGGATTTCTATATGCAAGCACTCTTTCGTTCGCAGAAAATCCGGGCAGAACCTTCAATCTCATGCAGACTAAACGTTGTCGGCCAAATTTTCTCCTTGGCGGCGATCACGGATGCGGATTTGTCAGTCCCTACTTAGAAATGAATTAACATGAGCATAAGCTGGATTTATAATGCCAGATGAAAAGGTGGTTTATGGGCTCCTGCTTCAAAGCTGAGTCATTCGAACATCCGAGCAAGCATTCGCGCCGTGGTCGGGTTTCTTTCTTCGGACTTGCGAAATCACTCAGATAGACTGGTCAAGCAAAATTGTTTTTGCTAAATGAGGCATGCAGAATAGTCGCTTTAGCCTACTTGTCTTTGTCCTTGCTAACGCCACGTCCACGATGAGATTTTAGGCGTTCTCGCTCGGCACGAATTTCGCTTGGACGCTTGTGGGTGATTTCTTCAGCAAGAAGTGCCGCATCTTTCTCGGAGTAACTCCTGCGAATATTCATGTACTCCCAAATCAGAAGAACGAACAGAATTGCCATCACAATGAGATAGCCCACAACGACGCCAGGCAAGCCTGTTTGGCTAGCAAGAAGAACGGGAACAAAAAGCGAAAATCCGAAGGTGATTACATAAAGCTTCAGTACCTCTTTTTGTCGTCTGAGCACGGTAATAATGCTGTAAAGAAAATCGATTGACGCGATAACGCCTCCCGCCGCCAGCATGATAAAACACAGCGATCGGAATTGCTCGAAATCGACGCCGTAAAGGAAGCTCATTACCGGTAGCCCAATCCAACCCATCAGGAAAATCATGACGAGAGTGAGCACGAGAATCGCAGCTATTACCGCCACAATCATTAGGTCAAAGCGCTTTCGAGTTGTTTTGTCGGCCCAGAACTTCGCAAAGCGAACAAGCTGCGGCTTGTATACCAGTCCGATGGTGAGAAGGATGCCTTCTGCGGGGAAATAGAGGGCGTTGAAGTAAAGCTGATCGTCGTAACTCAGCATGGATTCGATGACAAACTTTGGCATGCTATCGATAAGCGCATACATAAACAACGCGATAAACACCGTGAACCCCTGCTTGAAAAGCTCTTTTATGCTGAAGCGATTTAGCTTTGGCGATTTGGGCGTTTCAAGAAGCGCGAGAGGAACAGTCACAATAACAAGAGTTAGTACTGCCGTGATTGCCATGGCGACACATGCGATACTTAGGTTGCGCGTAATGAGGAGCACCAGGCTGAAGATGATTAGGACAAGAACCGAGCGAATTGTTTGCGAGATGCCTGCTAGATAGAGCTTATTAACTTGCTGGAGACGACCTTCGTACACATCAGCTAACCCATCTACCATCTTGAAAATGTAAACGCCCATACTGATGACAAACATCTCTTCGCCGTATCCCCGAATTACGCAATACAGCGCTCCAGCAATCAGCATGATGGCGCAGGTGATAAAGCGATTTACCTGATAATCGTTGAAAGAGTGCGATTCGGTAATGTCGGATACCTGGTAAGAACGCAAGCCGTAATTAGCAACAATCATAAGCAGTAAGCCAACCACGAATGCCATCGAGAACATACCCGCTTGCTCTACCCCTACCAGCTGCGTAACCACTACGGTGAGTATCGGGAAGGACATCCCGAACGAGCCAATGCCTATCGTGTTCCAAATGTAATCACGTTTCGTGCGGTTGGAGGCATAAAGCTCTTCCTGTTCGCTAAACGAACCATCATGTACTGCTCCAAAAAGTCGGTTAAACCAGCCGTTGATTGTGCGCATGATGAAATTTGGCTTGCGAGTTTTCTGCGCGGTCGATCGGGTGCGCCGCGTTGTTTGCTCAGCCTGATTGAGGGGAGTGTTGTCTTTGTCGTTGTTGCTCATCGCCAAACTTCGTTGCTCGATTAGGGAATCGTCGGTCTATTTATGCTTGCTCGAGTAAATATGCCACTGTCGTTCGTTTCAGATTATAGAGGATGTGAGCCAAAGCGCCGGATTTACACAACAGCAACCGAGAATTCATTCACGTTAAGACTAGAACGCAGTAGTGGGCACGTTCGCATCTTCGCCTGTAAACAGCTTGACCTTCTTGTCGACTAAGCTCATAAGCTCTTGCTGAGAATGAACGTTAGTTTTTTGGTAGATGTTCCTGATGTGAGTCTTTATGGTGTTCTCGGCAATAATAAGCTCTTGGCTGATAAAGGTTCGGTTGCGCCCACGTGCCAGCAAGCTCAAAATATCCCTCTCCCGCGCGGTAAGACTGTACTCCTTGCTAATCAAATCGCAGGCAAGCTCGAGGCCATCGACCTTGGTTTCGTCTTCGCCTGGCTTCACCAAACCCCAACCCTCTTTCAAGTTGTTGTTGTTAACCATGAACAAAGCGCTGGCCAAAATGATGAACACCATAATAATCGCGAGAATGAACAGCCCGTCAGGCTGGCTATCGGAATACACAAGAGAGAAAGTTCCAAGCAATGCCCCTAAAGCTTGCCCCAAAATGTAGGACCCTGTTGTCCAGGTGAAAACCCAATTTGCCGAAATGCCCTGATTTTTTATGAGGTATACGCACAGTGTCCACAGCAGCAAAGAGAGGAAATGAACGCCGATTGAGTTGAGCGTGCTACCCACAATTACGGAACCGCCAAGAATGGCAAGCATGGCATAGCTTAAAGCCATTATGGGGAAGGCAACGTGATAAATAAGATGGTTGAAATTCATGCGGAACAGCAAAGCCGACACAAAAACGGCGATTGCCGATACTGCGAAGCTGAGTGCATTAATGGTCATGAAGGAGCCTTCATGCTGCACATACATCAAAACTGTCCACATCGCGCCAAACGATACTCCGTGAATTAACGAAGTGACGATAAACTTCCAGGGTATGTAGAGGGTCGCTTTAGCGCCATATTTGTGCAGACGCGGATTTGCACGCAAGGTTTTTTGCAGCGACAACATGCACAAAGATGGTATGCAAATCGCCCAGATGCAGGTCATGAGTGGTGGGAGTAATTGCAGCAAGCTATAGAGAATTGCTGCACCTAAGGTACCTGCAATGCCATGAATGATGATTGCATGCACGCCTCTGCTTCCAAAAACACGCCCCCATTCAACGTGGAGGCCAGCGGTTCCAAGACCCATGAGGAAGCCACAGATCAGCGAGACCAATCGAAGCAGCGTGGTTTCTTCATGCTCCCAAACGCCGAAAACAGTAAGAATGAGGGCCCCAGCGGTCATGCAGAAAACAATGGCAAAAAGATAAATCTTTCCGTGTGGCACGATTCGCTTTTGACGGAATAAACCACCTAATACAAAAAAGCCAAACGCGTACGCAAGAAGAGGAACTGTCCACGGAGGAATATAGGGTGATTCAAAGTGGAGCGTAGAGGTAAGGAGGTCGTTTTGGAACACAATCCAGAGCCATATCCAGAAGAGACTAAAGCCCACAGAGAGCTCTGGATAAGAAAGAATCTCATCTTTGAACTTCGAAATGATTCGCTGCCGATGATTGCTTTCAATCCCCGGAAGTTTATTTGAGCCGAAATGCTCAGACATCCCAAACCCTCACATCTTCTTTCGAGTGAATCCTTAGAGAGAAGCATACTAAAGTAGTAGGAAATTAGTCTAACCCTAAAAGGAGTATATTGCCCTTTTTGCTGATTAACTGCTGCCAGGATGATGCTATTTTGCCGAATTGGGGGTCTAATCGAGTTCGGAGGGAAGCGAACAACCTTCCTTTAATGAAGCCACTCATGGGAGATGAGTGGGTTTTTCGAGAGAGGAGAGATTATGGCAAAGAAAGAGAATAGGGGAATTCCGTCACAAAGCGCTGAGGAGCCACAAAGCAAGCTTTCAAGACGTTCATTCCTCAAGGGAGCGGGAGCCGTTGGTGTTGCAGCGGTTGGCGTAGGCGCCGCGGGTGCGGGTCTCATCGGTTGCTCATCCTCGGGCGGTAGTAGTTCGAGTAGTAGTTCTTCTTCGGGAAGTGCAACAACGGAGTATGCCAGCATGGTCGATAGTCGCGACTATGAGGCATCTCTTGCAGTTGTGGAACCTATTACAGATTTCGCTGATGAAAAAACCTATGACATCGTAGTTGTTGGAGCAGGCGTCGCGGGTGTTCCTGCGGTACTGACCGCACTTGATGAAGGCGTTACCGTTGCTTGTTTGCAAAAAGAGCCAGAAGCTTCTGCTAATGGTCACTATTCTGCAGGCTTGGTGCAAGAAGCCTCTAACCCCGTTGACATTCTAAAATGGCAACAGAGCCTTCGCGCAAACAACAGTTATCGTTTGAATTGGGATTTGCTGAGCTTCTATACTGCCCATTCAGGCGAAACCGCGTTCTTCATTGACAAGTGGGCTGAAAAAGTTGGTTCGCCAGCTGATGAAACCTGGATCACTGAGGGCGTTGACCTCACCGAAGGCGATGCTATCCAGTCGACTGATACCGAAATGGAACTGCTCTATGTTGTTCACGGTTGGAAAGACGGAAATGATGGCTTCCTGAAAAAACTTGCTAAAAAGGCCGAAGAAGAGGGTGCAGAGTTCTTCTATAACACCCCTGGTGTACAGCTGATTAAGGATGGCTCAGGAAAAGTAACGGGTGTTGTTGGTCAGACGAAGGATGGCGACTACATCAAGTTTACGGCAAACAAGGGCGTTATTTTGGCAACTGGAGACTATGAGAACAACCAGTCGATGGTTAACAAATTCAATCCAGATCTTGAGTACTTCGAAGCTGCTCAGCTCGGAAGAGCTGGTGACGGTCACCTGATGGCAATTCAGGCTGGTGCAAGCCTCGTTCCTCTGGGACATTGCAAGCAGCTACATTGCGTATTCGCTAGCGACTGGCATACTTCTGCTGTTCCGCTGCTTTCGCTTGACATGAAGGGCAAGCGCTTCATGAACGAAGAGATTGCTATGACCCTGTGGCACAACTCCCTTAATGTCTTGACTGATCAAGAAGATCGTGGTGTGTTTGTACGCGTATTCGACGATGCGTTTGAAACCAAGATTGAGGGCATTGGAACTCGCGAGATGCTTGAGGCATACATTCCTGATTCAGGTGTTACCAAAGAGGAATTCGATGCGGTAACCAATTACACGCCAAGTATGGCTGACATGCACAAAGCCGATACGCTTGACGAGTTGGCAAGCATCCTCGGTGTTCCTGCTGATGCGCTAAAAGAGAGTGTTGCTAAGTGGAACGAGTATTGCGCCGCAGGCGAAGACCCCGAGTTTGGCTTGGATAAAAAGTATCTGAAGACTATCGATACACCACCTTACTGGGGCGTTAATCAGCACGTGAAGATTATTGCTATCAACTCGGGTGTAGTTGTTGACAAGAACTACCAAGTTGTCGACGGCGAGCTTGATCCTATCCCTGGATTGTTTGCGGTTGGAACTACCGGTGGCGACCTTTGTGGCAATAACGACTGGAGAATGTCATTCGGTCTTTCAAATGGTCACTGCATGACAGGCGGAAGATATGCAACTTTGTTCGCCATTCATGGTGAAGCAAAGCCAACGACTCCTGTTGCCTGGGACGAGGTAAAGAGTCTCTACGGCAAGTAAGAATTATGGTTTCACTTGGCAAGTTTGCGGTGTTCGTGCTTGCGGCTTGCTAAGTTTTAAACCAAGGGGGCACAAGCTTTTGTAAGCGAGTTTTGTGCCGACTGTGACATCCCTCCCTTTAAGGCGTCTGTTCCTGAAAACATCCCTCTACTCAGGAGCAGACGCTCCCTTTTGGGCGGGTGTTGTGGGGGATTGCGAGGCAGCGCGGGATGTGCGCGGCGTGCAGTTTGAGCTGCTGAGTTGGTACGAATCGCGCGCGAGGTTCAGCTCGAACCCCTGAGCTGGCACGAATCGCGAGAAATGCGCGATGTTTAGGCGGGAGGTATTTCCCCATCAGGCCTTTTACGTGTGATGTTTCCGAGAAAGCCGCGAGAGTCGCGCACTACTGCACTTTCAATCCATGGCAGTGTTTATTTGTGGCTTTGTTTGCTGTGGCTGCAAGATGTAAGTGGAAAAGAAGTGCGCAGGGTTTTGTGCGGTACAACGATGCTTTGTGAAAGTGCGCGCGTTTTGAGAAGAAGGTCTTGGTGAGGGAGTTGTCTAGACCTTGTTTGGCTGGAGCAGGAGGGGGAGATTGCCGCCTGTCGGCACACCAAATGTTTTTCTTGCATCTGAGGTGAAGTGCATGTATTATAACTCCTTGCCGTAAAGGCAATTCTATG
>JBMNSJ010000063.1:0-8094 GCA_050945135.1 Raoultibacter sp. | reverse complement strand
TGTAATCACTCCTCATTCACCTCCAAGCACATCATTTCATACGCTTGAAGGCATATTGTGAAGTGGACCATTTTTCAATTGTTGATTGAGAAATATTGGACCGTTTTTAAATTAACAAATACAGATAAGCAGACGAGGATCGTTGAGAAGGGCCTGCGCAATACCAAGACGCTGTTTCATCCCGCGCGAGAATCCTGCGATCTTCCGTTTACCCGTGTCGAGTCCGACCAGGCTGAGCAGCTCAGCGCTTTTCTGCGCAATCGCGGACTTCCTCATGCCGGTGATCTGACCACAGAGTTGCAGGTATTCACGGGGTGTCATATAGCCATAGAATTCCGGGACATCGGGTAGATAGCCGATGTAGTGATTGGTCTTCGTCTCGCCATAGGATACCTTCTCGCCACACACACGGATGCTACCACTATCAGGACGTAACAGCCCCAGCACCATCTTCATCGTGGTGGTCTTGCCCGAGCCATTCGGCCCGATGAAGCCAAAGACCGAGCCTTGGGGAACGCTCAGGTCAAGATCCTGGATCACCTGGTGGGCACCAAAGCTCTTTGAAAGACCCGAGATTTCGAGGATCTGACTCATTGCTCACCACGTCCAAAAGCAAAGTAGATGACCGGACCGATGATCGAAAAGACCAAGACCACGATGATCCAGAACACTTTATTTCCGAATCGGTAGTTGGGATGTCTAATCACATGGATCAAGGCTGCTATCGCCAGCCCAACCTGCAGAATGAATAAGGGCACGAGAAAAGGGAGGTATGTTACCAATTGATCTTCCATTGTATTCTTCTTTCTTTGTCTGGCGCTACTGTTAAAGGCGTGAGAGCTAGTCTTTTAACCGTTCGAGCTTTGCATGGATTGCCTGAAAGCGTTTATCGTCATGTAAGATTGCAAAGCCCGGATGCTCATCGACCATGGCAATGAGGTCGTTCTTGACGAGTTCCTTATTGCGGGGAAGCTGTGTGCCAATATCAAGGTCTTCAAGCCAAGAGTCGACAAGGTCGAAATACGTATCACCGTGCAGGGTAAGCGTGATCTTACTGTCTCCGAGTACTCTTGCGTAAGATTCAAGTATGTCGAGAGCCTTATCTTTTTCGTCTTGTATGCAATAACCAACAGCGCATACAAGATCAAGGCTTAGCTGCAAGACAGGATGGAGATGCTCAAAATCGTATGCGTTTGCTACTGCATAGGCTCTTTTTACGGTTTCAGCAAAAGTTTCGGGATCATCGATTGTGAGGTACAGGTAATTGATGACGAAGTTGAAGTGCGTAACGAGATTTTGAAGTAATCCGACCTGCGAAACGCGTTTTGCCTCGAGAATCTCTCCTTTTTGTTGATAGGCGGAGAGTACGATAAGCTCGGGCGGCATATCTGCTGCATTAGCAAGATCTTCCAGTAGCGAAAGAGTGGTGTCGGGATCACCAAGGGTGAGGTAGCTCATTGCTTCGAGTTCCAATGCAAGCTGGGAAAGGCTTACATCGCGGCTTTCGTCCTGTACACGTTTAAAAATTGTCGCAACTTCTTCAAGGACGCTTTTCCTTTCGCGTTCATCTTCTATAAGATTGGCGTTGTTGATCATGAACACACCCATTTGAACTAGGAGAGGGTAGCAGGCGTAATACTTCTTTATGACTTCATGCCACTCATCAAGAGTTTCTTTAATAGGGCGCTTACTCGCTTCATTGCTGAGCCTTGTGTACAGCGCGCGAATCTCCTTTTTTGACATCTGGGGGTCATAGCCCATTAGTTCGTCGATGCTGATATCAAAATAGCTTGCAAGTTGGGGAAGAAGGCTGATATCCGGATAGCTCATGCCCGTTTCCCATTTTGAGACGGAAGCTTTTGAAACCCCTAGAAACTGCGCGAGCGCTTCTTGAGTGAGTCGTTTCTCTTTACGTTTTCTAACAAGTGTTGTTGCGATATTAATGTCAGTCATGTTGATCACCTCTCGCAATAACTCTACGTGGGAGAGGAGGGAATTACAATGGATTTACAGTTGATTTTGGTTGAAAAAATCAACCAACACGAAACACGCCACCCGGGCTCTGAACATCTTACCCAGGTAGAAGCACGGAGCTAGCAGCGAACTGCACGACGCTTGAAGCCAAGTCGATTTTTTTTCTATCGCATTATTAATCGCTGAAAGCGCGGAAGGAGCTTTTATCTGTTTGCCCTTCTTATCGACAGTTTGACCTTCAATTATGTTTGCTGTGATGAGAGCCTCGTTATGGAGTGGAAGATATGATACGCCTACCGCAATGACAAAATTAATCATTGCTAGTTTTACATTATCGGGCTCGATGTGAATCGCGTCAGAGATTTTATTGAGAAGCTCAGAGATTTTGGCTTTGTCAATCTTTTCGTCAGGAAGATAACCAAGAAGCCACTCATAGCAGCTCCAACCAGCTACTTCGAATAACGCTCGTTCATCCTCAATCCATGTCGCAGCAATCTCTTGTGCCAAGGGAGATTCCGCGAGAGTTACTGCAACAATGCCACTAGCAATCAGTTCGGTATAAGCGCCATCCATCCAGCGATTAAAATCGGCTGCCGTCATCTTTTCCGGCTCGGCAATCATTCCCGCGAAATACATGGCATCAAAGTTTCCTGTTTCATAAAGCAAATCAGACAAATCTTGATGTAGACCGGTCTCTTTGAGAAGCGACTTCATAGCACCGGTGGCTACACCAAAAAGCGGTTCGCGCACCCCACGGGAGAGGTAGCTTTTCTTTGTGCGCTCGGTACCGAGGGATTCCAGCTCTTGCATGATGTGTTCGACTTGAGAATCCATAATTAACCTCATATCTCGCAATGAAAGCTTATTACTTTGGGTAGTATGGGTATTCTAACATCGCTTGCCTGGAGTCGTCAGAAAGGAAGCTTACATGTATAGCACCATCCTGGATGCCCTAAAATCAGACCCAAAACTCTACGAGCCATCCAAGATAGCCTTTTGGGACGACGATCATATCTCAAAAAGCATGCTTGCCAATCACCTTTCTGCAACAAGTGACGGCGCAACACGTAATCACGCAGGGGTGATTCGGTCTGCAGATTGGATAGCAACTTTCTTCTCGGAGGGAGACAGTCTCCTAGATCTTGGTTGTGGACCAGGTATTTATGCAGAATTGTTTGCAGAAAAAGGCGGCAAGGTAAACGGGATCGATATCTCTCGGCGCTCGATTGCCTACGCCAAAGAATCTGCTGCCTTAAAGGGGCTTGATATTGCCTACGAGTGCAAAAACTATCTCGAAATGGACTATCAAAATCAGTTTGATGTTGTGACCTTAATTTATTGTGATTTTGGAGTGCTGGATATTGAGTCGCAGCAGATCTTGCTTGAGAAGATATATACGGCTCTCAAGCCAGGTGGTACTTTTGTCATGGATGTTTTCTCACTTGAGCAATACGCGAATTGGATTGATGGGATCAAAACCACTTTTGAAGACGGCGGCTTCTGGAGCGAGAAGCCCTATCTTTGTATCAAAAAGGACAAGCGTTACGAGGATGATTATTTTCTCGAACAGTATGTGATTGTCACTAAGGAAGACTGTCGAACTTATAACCTTTGGAATCATGCCTTTTCGAAGGAAGAACTGACCGAGGAGTTGGGGTCAGCGGGTTTTGCTGACCTGGAGTTTTATTCAGACATAGCTGGTGGTCAAGGCAACGAAAGCTCTACGATCTGTGTTGTCGCACGTAAGCCCCATAATGAAGGTGCTTTATGAGACAAAGTGAAGATATAACGATCGGCCAAAAAACGAATTTCAAGGTTCGCGTTGTCTTCTTTTCGGGAACTGGCTGTACGGCGCTGTGCGTCAAGGCTCTCAGTGCTTCTCTTGCAGCGCGAGGTTGTTCTGTGATCTGCGATGAGCTTCGGGTGGGAGGCTGCAAAGGAAACGCTTTTGATGAGGATCTTCTGGTTATCATGTATCCCGTGCATGCATTTGATGCACCGACACCCGTTTATGAGTTTCTTGCCCAGATGCCCGAGGGAAAGGGAAAGAACATTGCCGTAATCGCCACATCTGGGGCAGGTGAGATGTTTCCTAACCGCGCAAGTCGATTTGAAGTATGTAGGCAGCTTGAGGCAAAGAGATATCGTATTGTTTTTGAAGACATGATTCCTATGCCCTCAAATTGGATTGTGCCGACGCCCGAAGACGCAGCTGTTGCCTTACTCCAAAGACTTCCGGCTACGTGTAAAAACATTGCAACCGACCTTCTGGCGGGCAATGAAAAGCGTCTGCACGCGCCCCTGGGAGATCGTATTTTTTCAAAGATTGCGATACTTGAAAAAGGAAAAATGGGGCAAATTCGATTTGGAGAAAAGATTACGCCTACTGAAGCATGCACTCTTTGCGGTTGGTGTTCACGTAACTGCCCGCGGAATAATATCGAGCAGACTCAAGAAGGCTTACGCTTTGGCTCTTCTTGCGTGCTCTGCCTCCGCTGTATTTACGGTTGTCCGCATCAAGCCCTCAAGCCAGGCTTTGCGAAGTTCATTGCAATAAAGGAAGGCTTCTCGCTTAATGCGCTCAAAGGACGTGAGCAGGCTGATATAGATAGCGCCCTTGCGCAGACCAACAAGCTGGTCTGGAAAGGGGTTTATCGATACTTACGCGAGGACGATTAGGCTTTTCGCCGTAAGAACTCGAAGAAGGCGAATATGATTGAGACAATCGTCAAAACAGATACGATAAGCTGCGACATACCAGTTGCGTAATCGACTTGAGTCGCATCAAGCGCACCAAGAAGCAAGTAATAGATGCACCATAGTAAACCCTGCGCCAGCACAAAGAAGGTAATGTACTTAACAAGGTTTGCCAGCTTTTTGCTAACCACACTGACACGTTCAACCTGTTCATCGCTGTAAGAGGGCTTTGCCAGCATCTTGATTCCACCAAAGATGAATCCGGCAGCTATCCCAGCCGATGCCGCAACCATTACATTGAAGACGATGTCCATATATCCGCCTATTCTTCTAAATCTTATCGCGTGAGGGGAACCTGAATTTCGGTCAGCCACTTGCTCTCGTCTGACTGGTTCCAGATGCCATCAATGTAACTCTCACGGGGTCTCTCAGCGACTTTATATCCATTCTTCTCGACCCAGTCCATAATGAATGCGTATGCCTGGGGCATGTTCTGGTAGGAACCTTGATGCAAAATGGAGGCCACGGTTACGGCATCGATATCGCGGAAATAGATGCCGTCGACTTCGTTACCTTTTTTCGTGACTGCTTCATTGTATTCAATATTGATGTCAATCTCTCGATACTCATCATCAAGATAGCAGATGAAACAGTATTCTGGCTTGGCGCATTCCAGACCGGGGTTCGCTTCTGCTACAGTTCGTCCGATGGCGGGTATGATCTCGTTGTATGCAGCAAAGTTTGGTGCGGTTACACGCTTCGTGTAGACGGTGAGTGAAGGGATATCCTTAATGTTTACTTCGTAATTCATACGATTCTCCTCTTTGATATTCTGCTGAATGAATGCGATACGGGTCAGTTGTTCTTGTCCTTCGCGGACTTCGTTCTCGATATCGGCTTTTCTTTGTTCAAGGATGGATTCGATATCGCCCTCATCGAACACAGCTAGGATCTCGTTGATCGAAAGTCCAGTCTGCTGCAGCGATTGGATGCGGTGAATCGTAATGAGCTGCTGGGTGGAATACATTCGGTAGCCACTTGCTGCGTCAACTTTTTCAGGGCGGAGCAAACCGATACGATCATAGTAATGGAGCGTCTTGATTGTCGTCTTGCTCATTTGTGAGAACTCGCCGATATAGAACATGCACACCTCCTTCCATATCGCATCAAACACCCTCCTCTAAGAGGAGGGTCAAGAGGATTTTAGAAATATCTTTTTGAAGATATCAGGAGTATTACTTATGAGCAAGGTAGAAAGCACGAAGCTCCTCAACGCGCTCGGGAGGCAGCTTTTTCTTGGGTATTCCTAAGACTGCACCCTCAAGTCCATACAGGCGATTGGCACAAGCAGAAGAATCGACTGCCTTAATCTTTAGCCAAGCTTGCTCAGCGCCGCAATCGGCGAGGGCCTGTGGTGTTTCGATACCAACCGAAACTAACTGCTCAGCAATAACAGGTCCAATGTTAGGCAACTCCGTAAGCTTCATATGGTCACCTCGAACAAACGTGAATGGCTAGTTCTTACTTTCCTGGTCGACGAGACACTCCACGCCATAGCGCTGGCGCAAAACAGGCTTCTCGATTTTTCCCGTTGGGTTACGCGGTACAGGCGCCAAGATAATTCGACGTGGACGCTTATAGCGGGGAAGTCCAAGGCAGAATTCTTCGATATCCTCTTCAGTAACATCAGATGCTTCTGGTTTAAGTTCGATAATAGCGGTAGCGATTTCACCCAAACGATCATCGGGAAGACCAATAACGGCCACGTCCTTAATGCCAGGATGTGTTGAGAGGAAGTCTTCGATCTGCACGGGATAAATATTCTCGCCACCAGAAATGACAACATCTTTTTTGCGATCAACTAGCCAGTAAAGACCGTTCTCATCTTGTCTGGCCATGTCACCTGTCAGAAGCCAGCCATCAAGCATTACTTCATTCGTTGCTTCGGGGTTTCGGTAATAACAAGTCATGAGACCAGGACCGCGAACGCAGAGTTCTCCCACTTCGCCCTGTTCGACAATGTTTCTCTCCTCGTCAACAATCTTTGTTTCCCAGCCATAGCCAGCAATTCCAATTGCGCCCACATGCTCGATATTTTCTAGACCCAAGTGCACGCAGCCTGGTCCAATCGATTCGGACAAGCCATAGTTGGTGTCGTAGGCGTGATGAGGGAAAATTCCCTTCCATTTTTTGATGAGACTCTTTGGAACCGGTTGCGCACCGATATGCATAAGGCGCCACTGGTCAAGGGTGTAATCGTCAAGCACAAGCGTACCGTTTTCGATAGCAAGTAAAATGTCTTGCGCCCATGGAACAAGCAGCCAAACAATGGTACAGCGTTCAGAGCTGACCGCATCAAAAATCGATTGTGGCGTTACGCCGCGAAGCAGTACCGCTTTAGACCCGCTGACCAGGCTCCCAAACCAGTGCATTTTCGCACCCGTGTGATAGAGCGGTGGGATGCATAGGAACACATCTTCGCGGGTTTGTCCGTGATGATTCTGCTCGGTTTTTGCAGAATGAGAAAGACTCATATGGTTGTGAAGGATTGCTTTAGGAAAGCCTGTTGTTCCGCTGCTGAAGTAAATCGCAGCATCTTCCTCTTCGCTCAAAGGAATCATGGGATCTGAGCTCGAGCAGTTTGCCGTGAGCTCGCCGTAGTCTTCGGCAAAGGTAGGGCAATCGCTACCAACATAGAACAGAAGGCGATTGCGCTGAACGGAAGGAACAATCTCTTCGATACGACCAATAAACTCTGGTCCAAAAATAAGAACGTTAACTTCTGCAAGTTCGAGACAGTAAGATATTTCTTCGCTGGTGTAGCGGAAGTTTAGAGGAACAACCGTGGCGCCACTTTTTAAAACACCAAAGTAGATAGGGAGCCACTCGAGACAATTCATGAGAAGGATAGCTACCTTATCACCCTTTTTTACTCCACGGCTAATGAGCAAATTCGCGAAACGATTAGCCTTTTCATCAAAAACGCTCCAGGTAATCTCGCGGCGATAGGTTTCTGCCTCGGTGCTTTCAGTAAGACTATAGTCACGCCAGGTGACACGGTGGCGTTCTTTGATTTCTGGATTAATTTCGACGAGTGCGATGTCGCTTCCGAATTCACTTGCGTTACGTCGAAGAAAGTCAGGTATGGGCATTGGTACGCTTTCTTTTGTAGGGACAATTGTCAGTATTATACTCTGCCTGGGCAACCAGAAATGGAGAAAATAGTTATGATGGCGAACCGTATCGTGACAGACGGGCAAGGTATGGTGTAGGCTAGGGCTATCAACGAGCATGCGTGCTCGTCCGTTCCGCAGTTTAACTAATAAAAAATAGTTTTGTTTCACCAGGTCGCAAGGCCTTTCTTTTTGTCAAATTCCACGAGTTTTATCTGTACAGGAAGGTAATGTAATGATATAATGTAAG
>JBMNSJ010000062.1:0-8140 GCA_050945135.1 Raoultibacter sp. | reverse complement strand
TATTCAGAACGAACATATGAAAGCATCCCTCAATGGGGAGACGCCATAGTCTGGAGTGAGTTTCACACCTCAGATCCATGGCGTCATGATTGGGACTAGTCATCAACACATTTTTTCCTATAACCCGAGCTTTAGCTTGAAGAGTTTTCTCAATTGCTCGGCTTTTGGACGACCTCGCACGAACAAATCAATGCAGAAATACATGAATCAAAGTCAGATTGAACGTTTTGTGGTTGATGGGTCTAGGGAGGGCGCAGCGCTCTTCATAAAATGCCTGATGACAAGAGGGAGCATTTTCCGAGTAGGCGCGTATGGAGCGTGTCGCAACCACAAATCGTTGCATTTGACATTGAATTAAGCCCTCCGTCCCAAAACTTGATTGCAGTGTGAGCGAGGGAACAGTCTTGCGCCTTGGTGAGGTCGACGTCTTGAGAGGTTCGGCAGTCATGCAAGAATGCAAAAAAGCTCCCGGAGGGGGAGCTTATGTTTGAAGTGGTGCCCGAGGCGAGAGTCGAACTCGCACGTCTTTCGACAACGGTTTTTGAGACCGCCGCGTCTGCCATTCCGCCACTCGGGCACAAAGTGAAATTATAGCGGATAGCCAAGCCCCCGCCAAGAAGAAACTATGTACCGTTTCGGGATACCACATTTCAACGAGCAACATCCGTTATCATGTGGGCAAGATGACTGAACAGAAGAAGAAAGCATAGCTATGACAGAAACCCAACAACACAACACAGAGCCTAGAAGCAGACGCATTGCTTTAGAGAATCTTGTAAATACGCGCGACCTTGGCGGAATCAAGGCAATGGACGGATCGTCAATAAAACCTAAGACGCTCATACGCTCAGGTGCGCTCAATCGTGCAAGTGATCAAGATATTGTAACCTTATTCGAAGATTATCAAGTAACAACTATTATTGACCTGCGCACCGATGAAGAGCGTAAGCATCGCCCTGATCCTATCGAGAAGTTTAGCTGCGTTCGATATCGTAGTATTCCTCTCTTAAACGGTGAAGCGATTGGAATCTCGCGAGGTAGTCATGAGCACTTTATCAAGGAAATAGAAACAATCGCGCACGACCCCATCGGCGCAATGACAGAGATATATCCAAAGATTGTCCTCAGCGAGGAAAGCGAGCAGGGATTTAGAGAGTTCTTTAATGAGCTTCTTCTTGATTCGGGCGGCGCGGTTTTGTGGCACTGTTCGATGGGGAAAGATCGTGTGGGTATGTCAACGGCACTTCTTTTGAATGCGCTTGGTGTTCCAAAGGAAACGATTGTTGGCGATTATCTTGCTACGAATCGATACCTACAGGGACATACCCAAGAAATGCTTGCTGCAATTGCTTCGTTGCCTGTTCCAGATATGGTGAAGGATTCAATTCATGCGCTCAATTCAGCTGATACCCGTTTTCTTAATGCGGCGTTTAGTGCTATTAACGAAGAATACGGCACCTTGGATGTGTATATGAATGAAGTCCTCGAAGTGACGGACGATAAAGCTAAAGAACTGAAAGCAAAGTATCTCACAAGAGATTAGAATCTTCTCGTTTGCGGGGATGTGCGCCTTCCGCTATACTTCTTTTCGCGCTTGATAAGGCGCAGCCAAGCCAACGTGGCTCAGCTGGTAGAGCAGCTCACTCGTAATGAGCAGGTCACCGGTTCGAATCCGGTCGTTGGCTCCATAAATTAGCAGGTCGGGTAGTGAAAACTCCCGACCTGTTTTCTGTTCTAACAAATTAGAGAAATCTCGTATCTGAAGCGGCATTATGCCAGAATCTCATGCAGCCGTTGCGTCTCGTTAGGTGACTCACACCCACGGTTTCTTCGGGAAGATAAAAACACCCTCAGCCAATAATGCCAAAAGGCTTATAGCCGGCTTTCTCGGGAAGCTTTGTCTGCCGCAAGAATTGAAACGGCTTGTTAGTTTCTTTGCAAGCCAAGTCGTAATGACATAGTCCGATTCCCATATCGATGTCAGAGAGCTTATATGCAAGTGATACCGGCGGCTTTAATTTCTTTTCATACAGCAGAATATGCTCATCTTTCTTCTGGAAATACCAGGGCTGGGTGTTCATCCCGGATGGAGCTAGGTGAGCAGCTTGTATGCATATATCGTCTGGTGCATTCGTGATGGAATCGATGGGCTCGCGTTTGAATTGGTCTATCGTTCGATGAAGAGGTTCTGCTGGCTTGCCGAATGCCATAGTGATGATGTCTTGCTTAGTGTCTGCAACTTCGGTGTCCTTTGAAGACCCCAACCAAACACTGCCAATTCCCTGCGTATCGAACCACAGCATCAGCTGCTGAAAGAGAAATCCTGCGTTTTCAGATTCTCCAGGTTTTCCTTGCCCGCTGACAATTAAGTAGTGTGGCGCGTCTACCTTGAAGTGGCCTTTTACTTTTCGTGTAAAACGGTGCTCAAGGGTAGGGCTGGCATCGAGCTTGTCAAAACTCTGGATGGCTTCTTCAATCTTGAAAAAGAATTCTTGGTCAAGAGTATTCATGTCGTAGCGTCGGCAGGATTTTCGTTGTGATATTGCATCGTATAAACTCATATGCTGTCCTTCTCTCGGAAGTATCTTTGTAGGCCTTCTGTCTTGCTAGACAGCGTCAACTGCTTTTAGCTTCCCGCAATCGAGGGAATAGCGATGATGAAGCAGGCACCTCCGTCAGGCAAGTTGAACGCCTCAACGCTTCCATCATGGGATTCGACGATGGATTTTACAATTGACAGACCTAAGCCAGAGCCGCCAGTTTCGCGGCTGCGTGAGGTGTCTGCACGATAGAAGCGATCAAAAAGAAGTTTGGGGT
The DNA here is from genome assembly GCA_050945135.1 of Raoultibacter sp. Lineage (GTDB taxonomy): Bacteria > Actinomycetota > Coriobacteriia > Coriobacteriales > Eggerthellaceae > WRIS01. The sequence goes on along the minus strand of JBMNSJ010000062.1, from coordinate 5,323 downwards.
CTATATCCCCAAAGCCAGTACCATCGTCTTTCACCGCCAAAATCGAATTGTCGTTCATGCCGAAAAGCTCGATGGTGATGTTCCCGCCAGGCTCAACAAAGCGGCTTGCATTCTCTACAAGATTTGAGACGACTTGCTTCAGACGATCGGGATCGCCAAGTACGTCAGGCGATTCGCCAATAAGATGAATATTGATATCTAATTTTGTAAGAAGCGGGCTAAGCGAGTCTATTACTTCACGGCTCAGATTAAAAAGATTTACACGTTGGAGCTCCATCGGCATAGTCATGCCTTCAAGGTGCTGGAGAGTTAGTAAATCGTTGGACAAGCGCCCAAGTCTTTCGCTTTCGTCGATGATGGTTGTGCAGAATTTTTCTCGAAGCTCGGGGGGAAGATCAGGGTCAAGCAGCATTTCTGCAGTTCCATGAATCGCTGTGAGGGGTGTACGCAGCTCGTGGGCAATGTCGCTGATGAAATCCGTCTGCCGTTTTTCCTTGAGTGCAAGATTCTCTTTTTGCTTTTTGGTGATGTCGATTAATTCTTCAACACAATCGGCGAGTTGATCTGCTTCATATAATTGCCCCCGCGCCCTAAAGCCTACCTTTTGACCATTTTTGATGAAGGTGCGAAGTGTTTGGTCTAACACACGAAGAGGTTCGGAAAGAAAGTGCCCGATGATAAGACTCAGGACAAACACTATCAGCGCTGAAGGTATGAGAATTAGGAAAGCAAGGGGAGTAAGCCCAAATGCAAGAACGCAGATGATGGTAGTTACGATGCCCGTAAGCAGCATCAATAGCGTTGTAAGGAGTGAAAAATATGTCTGAATCCTCTTAATGGATTAGTTCCTGTCGAAGGAAGAAACAGATTTACTGTTTAAATCGATATCCGTAGCCTCGCACCGTTTCGACAAGAGAAGGATCGTATCCAGCGGCTTCAATTTTGTCGCGAAGTCGTTTGATGTGGGTATCAACAGTTTTGGTTTCTGTAAGATACTCCCACCCCCAGGCATCGCGTAATAAATCTTCGCGAGATACCACTTTACCGGCATTTTTCATTAAGCTTGCGAGCAGCTCAAATTCACGCGGCGTCAAATCGATATCGCCCTTTTCGCCTGAAGCAGTATGTGCGTCTTCGTCGAGTGTGATGCCGCTTGCTGTGATTGCGTGATTGGCGCCAGGTAAATCGCCGCCAGAGCCACGTCGTAAAAGTGCACGGACGCGGGCGATAAGTTCACGTACGCCAAAGGGTTTTGCGAGGTAATCGTCGCCGCCAATCTCGAGACCGACTACCTTATCAAGCTCGGTATCGCGGGCAGAAAGAAACAGTACAGGCACCGAAGTTTTTGCACGCAAACGTCTGCAAAGTTCGTACCCATCCATTCCGGGAAGCATAATATCAAGTACGAACAGGTCGTAAGGGTTCTTCATTGCAAGTGCGTAGGCATCTTCGCCGTTGTCGACCACATCAGTTTGGAATCCTTCTTTTTTCAGAGCGTAGCTAACAAATTCTGTGATGGAAGGTTCATCATCAACAACAAGGATTCGGCTTGGGTTTTCGTTCATGGTCGACCTTTCTGTTCGGTCTTTCGTGGGGGAATGGTTACGACATTGTTATAATAGCACTATAGCTATGAGCGAATTTTGATTGAGGGGATTGTCAAAAATATGTTACTTGCAGTTGATGTGGGAAACACTCAAACCGTCTTAGGTCTCTACGAAGGCGAAGAACTTCGTTTTACCTGGCGTATTGTTACGAACAAATATGATACGACTGATGAGCTGCGTATTAAGCTTTCCAGTCTCCTCAAAGACGATGAGGTGTCGGTAAAAAACATCCGTGGACTTGCGCTGGCTTCGGTAGTGCCACGCCTAACTGCATCTTGGATGGGTGTGTCTAAGCGTATGTTCGACAAAAAGGCACTAGTGGTTTCGGCAAGAAGTGCAGAACATGTTTTCGAAACAAACTATGCAAATCCCGACGAAATCGGTGCAGACCGCGTAGCGGATGCAGTCGCAGCGGTTGCCTTATATGGAGCGCCGGTTGTGGTGGTTGATTTTGGAACGGCAACCAATATCGAAATCATTGACAAGGATGGCATCTTTGTCGGTGGCGTAATTGCTCCCGGTGTTGAGACATCGGCAGCAGCGCTCTTTTCGCATGCAGCCCGTTTAGGGGATATCGAACTCGTTGATCCGCACACTGCCATCGGGCAAAATACAAGCGAGGCGGTGCAAGCCGGAATTGTCTACGGAGAAGCTGAACGCGTTGATGGTCTGGTAAGACGCATCTTTGAGCAACTTGGCTATGACGCACCTGTTATTGGCACGGGAGGGCTTGCGCTGGCGGTGGCATCAAGCTCACGTTCAATCACTGAGGTCAACACTGAGCTCACGCTAGAGGGTCTTCGCCTTATTTATGCGAGCAGACCAAAATAAAACCGAACGCTCAATCTTGGGCAACATCAAAGATTTAACTTCTCAGCTCTAGCAAGATAAGTGCTGTGCGGCATTGCTTTCGAGCATGAGGGAAGCAAGGAAAGTTGCACTTTGTAGTAAAGCAAAGACCCCCAAGCAATGTAGTGAGGAATACCTTGCCGGATTTAGTTTGATTTTGTGCCGCAAGCCCGATGAAACAACCCTTGATAGAATTGCAATTCCCTCCTATTCTCTTATCAGTAGAATAAGGCGTGAGTTCAAATCATTTTCATCAAAATTAATCCAGACGAGAGAGAAAGTGAGGGCCCGAAGTGTTGTCCGACATTGAAATTGCCCAAGCAACAAAGCCCAACCATATTAATGAGATAGCGAAAAAGGCAGGGGTTTCAGAGGAATACCTTGAAGTGTATGGAAGCTACAAGGCCAAAGTTGATTTCAATCTTCTAGAAAACGAGAAAAAGCCTGATGGTAAACTAGTTTTAGTTACCGCAATCAATCCAACGCCGGCCGGAGAAGGAAAAACCACCACAACAGTTGGTTTATCAGATGCACTCTCTCGACTGCAGAAAAACGTTATTGTTGCTCTGCGCGAGCCGAGTCTTGGTCCGGTTTTTGGCGTTAAAGGCGGCGCTGCAGGCGGGGGCTATGCGCAGGTGGTTCCTATGGAAGATATCAACTTGCATTTCACGGGTGATTTTCACGCCATCGGTGCTGCAAACAACCTCCTAGCTGCCCTGATTGATAACCACATCAAGCAAGGAAACGAGCTTGGCTTTGACGTTAGCAAAATCAGTTGGCGTCGTTGTGTCGATATGAACGATCGACAACTCCGCAACATCGTCAACGGACTCGGGGGCACTGCTCATGGTGTGCCGCGTGAAGATGGCTTCGATATTACGGTAGCTTCGGAAATTATGGCAATCTTTTGCTTGGCAAGCTCAATCACCGATTTGAGAGATCGCTTGGGGCGCATCGTTGTGGGTTACACTGCTGACGATAAGCCAATATGTGCTCGTGATCTTGAAGCGCAGGGAGCCATGACGGCACTTTTAAAAGACGCGCTTAAGCCAAACTTAGTGCAGACGCTCGAAGGAACACCTGCGTTTGTGCACGGTGGTCCTTTTGCCAACATCGCTCATGGATGTAATTCGATTATGGCAACGCGCATGGCTATGAACTTAGGTGATTATTGCGTTACCGAAGCTGGGTTCGGAGCAGACCTTGGTGCCGAAAAGTTTTTCGATATCAAGTGTCGTCTGTCGGGTCTTTCGCCTGATGCCGTGGTGGTTGTTGCGACGGTTCGTGCATTAAAGAATCATGGTGGGGTTGCTGTGTCGCAGCTAGGCGAAGAAAATCTCGATGCCTTAGAGGCAGGTCTGCCCAATTTAATCCAGCATGTTGAAAACATCACGCAAGTTTACAAGCTTCCGGTAGTAGTTGCTATCAACCGCTTTCCAACTGATACCGAGGCAGAGCTTGCGCTTGTAGAAGAGAAGTGTAAGGCGCTGGGAGTTAATGTTGCTTTATCAGAGGTGTGGGCAAAAGGTGGCGAAGGCGGTATTGCTTTAGCCGAAGAAGTCGTGCGTCTCTGCGAAGAACCGAGTGATTTTCAACTGAGTTATGCCGATGATGCAAGTATTGCCGAGAAGATTGAGGCAGTTGCTACGCGCATCTATCATGCCGATGGGGTCGATTTCGATGCAGCCGCGCTCGCTCAGATCAAGCAACTTGAAGAGCTTGGCTTTAAGAATCTGCCCATCTGCATTGCGAAAACTCAGTATAGCTTCTCTGATGACCCCAAAAAGCTTGGCGCTCCACGTGGTTTCCGGATTGCTGTGCGTAATGTTAAGGTCTCAGCGGGGGCAGGATTCCTTGTTGTTCTTACCGGAGATATCATGACGATGCCAGGACTTCCAAAATCACCTGCCGCTTGTCGTATTGATGTTGATGCGAGTGGAAAGATTTCCGGATTGTTTTAGACGTGGCTTGTTGTAGCTGATTTGCGATTGATTGGGTGTGCCCGCGAGTTTCGAGCTCGTGAGCACATCCTTTTTTTGTGAAATGCAGCATCGCGGGCAAAGCTACAGCCGGCACCACAACCAGCACCGCCAGGACACAGCTTTTTGCCTTCGCGCTAGGCAAGAGAGGGCTTCGATATGCAATTCACGAAGAGGCGGTGATTCTGTAGGAAAACCTGCAGAAATCGGATACTATGAGATTTCATCGATTAATTGAAGATGGAAGAGGATAGTAATGACTGACAGAGCTTTCATCGATGCTTTGGCAAGCAAACAGCCGACTCCAGGTGGAGGCGGCGCTAGCGCGTATGCGGGCGCCTTGGCGGCGGCCTTGGGTTCTATGGTCGCAAATCTGACCGTTGGAAAGAAAGCCTACGCACATGTAGAAGCAGAAATGTACGTTTGTCTGGAGAAACTTGATGATGTAACCAATCAGCTCATCGAGTTGATTGAGGCAGACGCGCGTGCTTTCGCCCCCCTGGCTGCATGTTATAGCATGCCAAGCGATACAGCAGAAGCTTCTGCTGCAAAAGATCGTGCGATGCAAGAAGCACTAATCGACGCCTGTGAGGTTCCCCTAGAAATCATGCGTGTCATCATGGCGGTGCTTGAGCAAATCGATTTTCTTGCCGAACATGGTAGTCGTTTGGCAATCTCTGATGCTGGAGTTGCGGCAGTATTTGCAAAAGCGGCTGTTCAGGGTGCAAGCCTTAATGTTTTCATCAACACCTCTTCGATGACCGATACTGATAGAGCGCAAAAATACGAAAATGAAGCGGAGTCCTTAATTGGCGCGGCAGAAAAGATGGCCGATCGTCTGTTTGATTCCGTAATGAATACCATCCGTTAGAGAGGAAACAATGGCGC
>JBMNSJ010000061.1:0-8438 GCA_050945135.1 Raoultibacter sp. | reverse complement strand
AGCGTTATCGACGCTGAGGTCAGCCACTATCTTTTTGAGTCGTTCGTTTTCCTTCTCAAGCGCCTTGAACTTCTTGGCTTCGCTGGTGGACATGCCACCCTACGAAGCCATCCTCGACGATTACCTTGCCACGAACGGGTACACGGAAAGTCGAACCCAGGAGATACTCGATGCGCTGGCGGCCTATGGCATGGCGGGCAAGCTCGACGATAGCGTTCGCGTGCTCAATTCTGCCGACGAACGGTTTTTGCGCGCGGCTCTCGATGCGGTCGATAAGCGCTACGGCAGTTTGGATGCGTATGTGCACGAGGCGCTCTGCGTGACGCCTGAGAAGCAAGAATCGCTTCAAGCGAAGTTTCTTGCCGGGTGACGCTTCTGCCTTCCGTAACGTGCTGCGCAGATGTTTGAGCTGCCGAAACCGAGCATTTTCGAATTATAAGCAAACATATTAGATATGTGAACAAACTGTGATGATTTCCGCTCCGGGGGGGGGGTGCTTCTCACTGCTCTCTTTGTTGCCAATTTTTGGTTGAACCTCTATTATGGGGTCCGTAAACATGACCATTTGGTTCGCGGAAGCGCGAATCTGCACGAAAACGCGAGAGACATTCCTGTTGATTATCCCTGCAGCGGACATACTTTTTTACGATGATATGCGAATCGGCATAGTGCCGTCTGCCGTCTACCGTCCGATGCCAGCCTTTGCCGAAGGCGGTTTTGAACGGGGGGGGGTCCATTTAAATGCGCTATGATTCTCGGGACCCACGTCATCAGGCTTCACGGGAGCAGTCGACCGAGGTAGCTTCCGGGTCGCAGCCGCAATCCGATTCGGCATTCGTTTCCGCAGTGCCGGTTCGCTCCGGCCAACGTCGTCATACCGCGCATTCGGGGTCCGATCCGGTTGGCGTTCCGCCTTTGCGCAAAGCTCCCGATCTCTCGCGGTCAGAAGACATCATCCGCGTTCGCAAGAAGCGCAAGAAGCATACGGCTCGCAAGGCCGTACTCATGACGCTTGTTGCGATCCTTTGCGTTGTGGGACTTGCCGGCGGCGCGGCGGCGCTTTATTACAACTCCGTCAACCAAGCGCTTTCCTTCGATAGCAAAGAAGAGGCCGACAGCCTTAAAGCCGTTCTCGAGCCCGTGGTTGCCGAGACCAAAGAAAAGCCCTACTACATGCTTGTTCTCGGCTCCGATGCCCGAGAAACGGACGAAACTTCTCGCTCGGATGTGATGATTCTTACTCGCATCGATCCCCAGAACGGCGCTATCACGATGGTGTCGATACCGCGTGATACCATGATCGATCTGAAGGGGCACGGGCGACAGAAAATCAATGCGGCGTATGCGTTCGGCGGCGCAGCGGGTGCGGTGGAGGCTGTATCGGCGTTTGCCGGCGTACCCATCACGCACTATGCCGAAATTCACTTCCAAGAATTGGAAACGCTCGTCGATATGCTCGGCGGCGTATGGGTTAACGTGCCTGTTTCCAACGATGAAACCGGGCAGAGCAACACAGGAACCCAGCTTCAAGCAGGCGAGCAGCTGCTCAACGGCAAGCAGGCCCTATCGTTTGCTCGCGAGCGGTACGGCTATTCTCGTGGCGATTTCCAGCGCGCCGACAACCAGCGCATTCTTGCCGAGGCCATCATCAAAAAGGTGCTGGATGTATCTCCGCTCGACCTTCCGGGTACGATTCAGAAGCTCGCTGAATGCGTGAGCACCGATTACAGTTTGAACGACATCATCGAGCTGGCGCAGAAATTCCAAGCGGCAAGCGGTATCACGTTCTACTCGGCGATGGTTCCCTCTTCCACTATGACGATCGACGGTGTGAGCTACGTGATCACCGAGCAGTCTTCGTGGCAGAACATGATGAAACAGGTCGATGCCGGCGGCGATCCGAACGATGCCCCTGCTTCTACAACGCCGGATGAGGAAAGCGCGGCAGAAGCGCAACAGCCTGAACCTAAAGCCGATTCGGGCTCCGAGCCCTCATGACGCAAGAAAACCCTTACGTATTAGCAACCGACTGAAGAGTGCGAGAACCCATGACCCTCCTAGAACTTTTAAAACTTATGCGAAAGCATCTGAAGCTCGTTATCGTGCTTCCTATTGTCTGTGCAATTGCGACAGCGGCGTTCGCCTGGGCGGTGCTGCCCAACCAATACTCGGCAAGCGTTTCGATGTACGTGCTTACGAAATCCGACGATACATCGGGCGGAGTTTCGAGCACCGATCTTTCGGCTAGTCAGATGCTTACCAACGATGTTGCGAAGCTCATCGAAAACGAGCGCGTTCTAAACGATGCCGCTGCGGCGCTGCAAATGAGCTCGCTTAAGGGTTATAAGGTCTCCGTGGCGAGCGCAACGACGACGCGCGTGATTACGCTCACCGTAACCGGGGAATCGGCGCAATCGGTTGCCATCGTTGCCAATCAGTTGGCAGAAACAACCGACAAGGTAGCCCAAGAGGCTATGGACCTGCGGGCGGTAAACGCCATCGACAAAGCGACCGAGCCCGAATCTCCCTCGGGGCCGCCGCGTGCACTCTATACTGCCGTCGCGTTTTTGGCGGGCATATTTCTGGCTGTTGCCATTGTGATCGTGGTCGATATGGTGAACACGCGCGTGCGCAGCACCGAAGAAGCCGAAGAGCTGTTGGGATTGCCGATCATCGGCCGCATTCCCACCATCAAAGGATAGGGGAAGCATGGCTAAGAAGAAAAAACAGTCATCCAACCAGCTGGAAATCCAAAACGCCGCAAAGACGTTGTTTGCGAACATCCGGTTCATGTCGGTGGATGATCCTATTCGCTCTCTTGTTATCACCAGTTCGGTGCCCAACGAAGGTAAATCGACGATATCGGTAAATTTGGCGCAGGCTATCGCCACGGCTGGCAAGCGTGTTTTGCTCGTAGAGGCCGATATGCGGCGCCGCAACCTGGCGGCAATGCTTAAAACGCGTTCGTCGGCGGGGTTGTACGCTGTGCTCACCGAAGCGGTGCCGCTTAACGCGGCGGTGGCAAGCACGACAACGGCGAACCTCTATTTCCTCGATACCGAGCCGAACATCCCGAATCCGGCCGATCTCATATCGTCGAAGCGGTTCAGCCGCTTGGTGGACTTGCTCGAAAAAACGTATGACTATGTGATCTTCGATACGCCGCCTGTGGGGACGTTCGTAGATGCCGCTATTCTATCGACGCTTGCGGATGCGACGGTTATGGCCGTGCGCCCTGGGTTTACGAAGCGAGCCGAACTGGTTACGGCATACGAGCAGCTGCAAAAAGCCAACGCCAACGTTATAGGCCTGTGCGGTACGTTCGTCGAAGGCTCGGGTTCGGAATACTATTACGCTTACTACACGAACTCGGGCGAGCGCGTGAAGCAAGAGGCTTTCAAAGGTTCCTCGTCGTCGGGTGCTTCCCGCGGGACGTCCAAGCAGCAGGCATACCGTTCTGCCCCGAATTCTTCGGCGACGGCATCGGCCCCCGCTTCGGCCCCTGCTGCGGCCCAAAGAGGTTCGAGGCGCTAGCCGATGCGCGATATCCATTGCCACATACTCCCCGGTGTCGATGACGGCGCTCGCGACCTCGAAGCATCGCTTGCGATGCTCGATGCGGCGAAGCGTGCGGGCATTACGTCTATCGTGTGCACCCCGCACGTGCGCGATCCGTATTTCGACTACGACGCCATGCGCGAAGCGTACGAGGTACTGCGTGCCCATGCGGGCGGTTTTCCGCTTGCGATGGGGTGGGAGGTGAACCATGCCAAGCTCATGGAGCTGGGAATGGAATGGGCCGAGCAGCTTTGCTTCGAGGGCACGAACGAGTTTCTGCTCGAGCTTTCCAGCCGCTGCCGTGCGCACGATTTCGAGGTGTACGAACGTACTATCTTCGAGCTGCAGGGCATGGGCTATACGGTGATCATCGCCCATCCTGAACGGTATCTTGCCATACAGGAAGATGTTGAGATAGCGCGCGATTTGGTGCGCATGGGATGCAAGCTGCAAGCGTCGGCAGATTTTGTAGCCGGTGGACGGTTGGGCAGGGAAAAGAAGCACGCGAAGAAGCTCTTTGAGGAAAACCTCTACAGCTACATCGCAAGCGATGCTCACTGCGTTGATCATTACGCTTGTTTCGCCGAGGCGCGGGAAACGTACCGGTGTCGAGGAGCTCACGCTCGGCTTTGATTTGGTTTTCTTGAGCGTCCGCACGACGCTTTGGAGATATAAGGTGCGCCGTTTTCGGACGGCAAGCCGCATGGACATATCTTGAGTAGCACGGAATCGTCGCTGGGTGCGCGTTTCGGATCGACCAAGGGGATGAATATCGTTGGCGCGAATTGCCTTGTTTGCGGACGGCTTGCCGGCTTGCGATGCTTTAGAGCCTCGCATCGTTTCGTTTCGCCTGATGTCAAACGGGCTATTCGCTTGCTGATGCAAAGGGACCGCTGCTTCGTTGTGCCGTGCGATTGGCGGCATGAATCGAAAGCGAGGTGGTGCTATGTGGTATGTCGTGCAGGGTGTCGGCGGGCAGGAAAAGCGCGTGCTTGCGCTTATGCAGAAATTCGTCGATGGCGATTTGCTTGAAGAATGTTTTATTCCTCAGTACGAAATCATGAAGCGTTTGCAGGGTGTTTGGCAAAAGCGCCTTGAAGTGCTTCTGCCAGGTTACCTTTTCGTCGTGACAAAGCACCCCAATAAGCTGGCAAACGAGCTGCGCCAGGTTCCTGCGTTCACGCGCCTTCTCGGCAACAACGATACCTTCATTCCCCTGCCTGATCAGGAAATCGCCTTCATCAACGCGTTTACGCAAACCGATCATCGGATAGTCGAGATGTCGGAGGGTATCATCGAGGGCGATCGGATCGTGGTACTCAACGGGCCACTTATGCACCAAACGGGATTGATCAAAAAGATCGATCGGCACAGGCGTCTTGCATATTTGGAAATTGAAATACTCGGAAGAAAGAAAACCGTCAAAGTCGGACTGGAAATTGTTAGAAAGAAACCTTGATAACCGAATAGTTGGAGATGCTTGCGCTGATGGCGGATGGGCGGCTCTATGCCGCCAAAAGCGAAAAGGCTTTAACATCTATAGGTCCTGCTCTGTGTTTTCGCGTGCCGAAACGCATGGAGAATCGCGGGCGGCACGCCGCTTTTCCGGAACCGTTAGCGTTTTCATGCTTGAAGCCCATCGAATTTTTGAAAAACGTAGTCTTTCTCATGCTGGGATCCATATCAGCAAAGAGCGTTGGCTCTGTAATTTCGTCAAGTGTGCTTTGGGCGTGATCTTCGACACATTAATCCCTGCCTTTTTGCCAGATGTTTGCCATTGCACGTTGGGAAAAAGGTGAGCGTTTTATGATGTGGGAATTCCAAGGATTGGACGGTGGCGCATGATCACCGAAGGGGTTGCGAGCGTTCTCGACGACTCGACTCAAAGCACTCTCATAGGTTACATCCCCAAGGCGAACGGTGATATACTGGCAGGCGCTCTGACGAATAGAGAGGCCGTCGAAAAGCTTCGTGGCGCCAACTCCGGGCTCAAGCCCGATCTCTCACGACGCGGTTACCGCTTCGTGAAGCGAGCCTTCGACATCGCCGCCTCGGGCGCGGCGATCGCCGCGCTGCTGGTTCCCGGGCTGATCCTCTCCATTGTCATCTGCGTTAAGTCCCCCGGGGCGAGCCCCATCTATTCCCAGCTGCGCGTCGGCCGCCTGCGCAAGGACGGCACCTACAGGCTCTTTCGCATGTGGAAGTTCCGCTCCATGGTTCCCCGTGCCGACGAGATGCTCACCGACCTGGGCGATAGGAATGAGGCCGACGGCCCGCTGTTCAAGATCAAGGACGACCCGCGCATCATCCCCGGCATCGGCGTGTTCATCCGCCGCCACTCGATCGACGAGCTGGCTCAGCTGCTCAACGTCCTTGTGGGCGACATCGCTGCGGTCACGACGAAAATACTGGTGGTAAAACCGCAGGTCAGCAGCTTGCGAGCATTTGAAGAATCTGTGAATTCCTTCTGTCAAAACCTGCATACTGTTTTTTGCGGTGGCTTTTCCGTCGAAAAGGCGGTGGCCTAGCCATGCAGATGGAAGCGTTGAAAGAGACTGAACTGACGCCCGAATCGCCCTTCGACGAGAACCCTTACTACGGCGTGGGTCGCGTTGGCCACAGCGTCTCCGAGGAGGAGTTCTTCAGGAAGGCTAGCAAGCGCCGTGAGGGTAAGCTGGATGCAGGCCGTACGGTTCGCAGCGGCTATGCCTACGACTTCGACTCAACAGACCAGGTTCCGTTCTCTGATTTCGAGCGCGCCGCGAAGGTGAAGGCAGAGCTCGGCGAGGGCAAGGTTGAGGGGCTCGGCAACCGCCCCGTGTACCGCGTGGTGAAGCGCGCCTTCGACATTGTTTTCAGCGGACTGGTTCTCGTCTGCTTCAGCTGGCTGTACCTGCTCATCGCCTTGATCGTGAAGATCGACGACCCTAAGGGCCCGGTGTTCTTCAGGCAGACCCGAGTCGGCATGAACGGCAAGGAGTTCCAGATGCTGAAGTTCCGCAGCATGTGCGTTTATGCGGAGGAGAAGCTCGCATCCCTTCAGGAGCTCAACGAGAAGACGGGTCCGGTGTTCAAGATTGCAGACGATCCGCGCATTGCTTCGCGCATAATAGATACCACAGCCAGAAGGTCAAGTTTCGGCCCTGCTGTAGCATCGGTTTTCCCGCCTAAGATGCCCGAGATTTCGGCAGCGTTTTCGCAGGTAAAAATGTCAATCAGCAACCTGCAAAACCTGCTGAAAAATTCTTTTCAAAATCTTTTATCACATACTTCTGAATTCACGAACTTTTTTGCAGAATGTAAAACTTTCCAGTTCATGGGAGGTCCATTGCCCTGCCATAGCTTAGTTGCAGGGGCGGTGAATTAACGCATATGATTACGTATTCTGAAAATGCAATAGCCCTAGACACTGCCGAAGATGCAGTTATAGATACACGCGTAATCGACGTGGATTTTGGTGCGGCTGATTCTGATGTGAACGAGAAGACCATGCATGGGAACCTTGTTTACGACATGGCCGAGGAAGATGCTGAAAGTGAGCTTGCGCCAGATCCTGAGGTCTACGAGGCTGCACGCCGCATCGACGAGGAACGCTGGTTTTACCGCTTTGCTAAACGCGCTTTCGACATCATTTTCAGCCTGACAGTGCTGATTCTATTTTGTTGGCTGTTTGCAATCATCGCTATTGCCATCAAGATAGACGACCCGAAGGGTCCAGTCATCTTCAAGCAGGAGCGCGTTGGCAAGAACGGGACGCGTTTCATGATGTGGAAGTTCCGCAGCATGTATTCCGATGCGGAATCCCGTCTCGATGAACTTATGCAGCTTAACGAGAAGACGGGGCCAGTGTTCAAGATAGCCCTCGACCCGCGAATCACTCGCGCCGGGAAATGGCTACGTAAACTTTCTCTAGATGAGTTACCCCAGTTCATTAACGTGTTGGGTGGAAAAATTTCTATTGTAGGCCCGCGACCAAGTCTTCCACGAGAAGTCATTCTTTACACGATACGTCAAAAACAAAGACTCCTGGTCAAACCAGGAATTACCTGCTATTGGCAGACGCGTTTAGACCGAGATCGCATTACCTTTGATGAGTGGGTTGACCTCGATTTATTGTACATAAAACAATGCGGGGTTTTTGCGGACTTCCGTCAAGTAGTAAAGACCGTATTCGTTGTTCTTACAGCACAAGGAAACTAACTTAAATGAAAGTACTCTATATATCACAATTTTATGAGCCCGAGAGTATTGCCGCTGCTTTTAGAGCTACGGAGCACTCTCGCGAGTGGACTTCTGCTGGTGCGGATGTGACTGTCTTTACAGGCTATCCGAACTATCCTACTGGCAAAATTTTTGATGCCTATAACGTTGAATTGCTTAGTGAATCGGAGCTTGAAGGAGTTCGTTTATTGCGGAGCAAACTGGTCGCGAAACCAAATACTAGTTTCATAAATCGTGTAGAAAATGGACTTAGCTTTTTATGGTATGGTTTGGTTAACTTACGTACAAATAGAAACAAAATTGAGTCGGATTATGATTGTGTTCTTGCAACTTCAGGAACTGTTTTCGCTGGATATTTAGGCTACAAATTTGCACGTAGTTTAAAAAAACCTTTTGTAATTGAATTTCGGGATATAACTTACTCACAGTTAGTCGCAACTGGAACTACGAAAAAATCTGTCAAATACAGACTGATGAAGCGACTAGAGCTGTTTCTAGCAAATCGGGCAAAGCAAGTAATTGTTGTGACGTCTTTGGCATGACCCCCTGAATCTGATCCAACCCCAGTGTTAGGAAATAGATAGAATTCGACACTGAAGGGAAAGGACCAGACAATGAAAAAGACACGCTACACCACAGAGCAGATCATCATGAACCTG
>JBMNSJ010000060.1:0-9080 GCA_050945135.1 Raoultibacter sp. | reverse complement strand
CGTCTCAGGGGTCATACCGAGCTTCTCGGCAATCGAGATGATGCAAGCCCACTGCGAAGGGTACTCGCCTTGGTGCTCATCGACCATCCGAACCGCTTTGTCTCGGATTTCTTTGGGGTAACGCTTTCCTTTTTGCTTTTCCATAATGGCTCCATCTTCTCAAACTTGGAGCCTCCGGTAAAGTCGGGGCGATTCAGTGAGCATCGAAATATCAAGCTCAACAAGCTCGTTATTAAAGCACTCAACTCTTTCCAAAGCAGAGTTGAGTGAAAGGTCAAGGCTTGATATCTTGTTGTTGCCGCAATCGAGCCCCCCAAGTTCAGTAAAGCTTGATACATCAAGTGAAGTAAGGGCATTTTTATTACAATTGAGAATCCAGAGCTTGGTGCAGTCCTCAAGAACAAGCGTGTTGAGTTGATTGTCTGAACAATAAACATGCAAGAGCTCGGAGCAACCCTTAAGCTCAAGAGTAGAAAGCTTAGCATTCCCGGTAACTTCAATCGTGTCAAGGATGGAGCAATTAGTAATGGAAGCACTTTCAAGTTTGTCGTTGTTTTTGGCCGTGAGACGCTGCAAATCATCGTTGCTTGTGATTTCAATCGCAACCACATCGTACTGCACGCCAAGATTTTGCGGGTCTGTTGCAGTACTTGGAATGCTAGCGCTGTTATGTCCGGCAGCAATAGCTATGGCTTTCACCTGGTTAGGGTTAGTGCCAATAATCTCGTAGTCCACATTATCATCCGTAAAAGCATCAGCGGCATAGGCAGTATGTGGGGCAATGGCAACGCTTATAGCAATCAGTATTGCCGCTATAGCACCAAGCAATAGTACCGCTCTAGACTTAACAAGACCCATGGCGCACCCTTTCTCATTTTATCTAGGCAAATAATACCATGTGCGCAAATATCCTGCGCTTGCATCTGGCAAGTCGCTTTGAGCCGAACCGAGCGGCAGCGCCCTCCTTCTGGCACGGGCGCCCAATCCGCAAAAAAGCGACTCTCCCAAATACAGGAAAGCCGCTTTTGTCCACGTTTGAGTGAAGTTGTGTTTAGTCGAGGTAGTTAAGTTTTGCGCCTTTACGAACACATTCACGAGCAATAGTGATGCGCTGCACCGTTGGAGCACCCTCTTCAAGCCACATAGCGCGACAATCGCGATATAAACGCTCGGTTGGGCCATAAGGAGAGTCTTCAAAGTAGCCGTCGCCACCAAAAATCTCAAGCATTTCATCAGAGACAAGCTTGACTGTGTCAATCGAGAACAGCTTACAAATTGCAGCTTTCTCTTCGATGTCGACTCCGTGAGGATCATTGTCGAAATCATGAGCAAAATCATATACGAGAGTACGAAGCGCATGAATCATCATGTCCATATTGGCAATTTTCATCTTGATCGCTTGGCGCTCAACGATAGGCTTTCCAAAAGTTACGCGGTCTTTTGCGCGAGCAATTGACATCTCAAGCATACGCTGTGCCATCCCAAGATTAGACATAGCAATGTGAACGCGAGAAACAGAAAGTGAATGAATGGCAATTTCCATTCCCTGGCCCTCTTCGCCCAATAAATACTTAGGATCAAGCTTCAGATCGGTGAAGCGCAAGCCAGCATGACCTGCACCGCGGCACCCCATCATGTGAGGCATAGGAACGATTTCAAAGCCAGGCGCATCCGTTGGTACGAAGAACGCTGAGAGGCGAGAATCTTTTGGATCGTCAGGATCGGTTACGGCAATAACGTAGGTAAAATCACTGCAGTCGGTGTGTGAAATGAGCCATTTCTCTCCGTTGAGAACATAGTTGCCATCAGCATCTTTAATGGCAGTAGTATGCAAGTCTGCTCCCGTGCCTCCGGTTTGTTCAGTAATGGCGAAATTTGCATAGATGGTCTTGTCCTGGAATTTGTCCATGTATTGCTCTTTGAGCTCTGGTTTGCCGTAATCATCAAGAATACGCCAATTCATATCTGCTGCATGATGGAGATGCATACGCATGCCACCAGGTCCACGGCTAAACTCTTCTTGCACTTTGAGAATCTCTACTTCGTTGAGATTCCACCCACCGTATTCTTCTGGTAGGTAAAAACGATATAAATCGTTTTTCTTTGATAGTTCGTAAAACTCTTGCGGGAACTTGTTGGTTACCTCGATTTCCTTCTGCATAACCTCGAAAGGGCCTTCGGCCAATTCGCGTATCTGCTTTAGATAGGATTGGAACTGTTCATCGGTGATGGTCGCTTTAGGATTCATAAGCTACTTCCTCTTCCTCGCGTATCGCGGTCAAACTTAGGTTCACGCTCGTAGGCCTTCTACTTCGCACCACAGATATCACACCTGATGATACGTGGTATGCCTATTATTTTACTACCGCGAAAAAAACTGTCCATGCCTAAATGAACAGATAAGACTATATCCAATTGAAAGCAGCAAAACGATAGGGAAAAACTAACGACCCTCCCAATGAGGCTTTCTTTTTTCGGCAAAGGCGGTGGCTCCCTCAAGAGCATCTCTCGAGCCTCGCGTGATTTTTTCTATTTCCTCAAGTCGCTCCCAACCAGGCGAAGGATATACTGTGCTCTCGTTCATGGTTTCGTATACGGTTCTCTTAGAGCACGAAATCGAAAGAGGTGCCCCACGCACGATATCACGTGCGATTTGCATTGCCTTTTCCATAACCTCTTCATCATCGACAACATAATTGAGTAATCCCCACTCAAGCGCCTTTTCGGCAGATACAGGGTTGCTCGTAAAGAGTAATTCGTTCGCATACTTTAAAGGTATTTGCTGAGCAATGCGGATAAGACCTCCTCCGCCAGCTGCCGTTAGGCCAACCAGTGGTTCAGGTAGTCCGAAAATGGATTCGCTCGATGCAACCGCAAGATCGGCAGCAATTACAAGCTCGAGCCCGCCACCCAAGGCCTTTCCCCGAACCGCACAAATGATGGGTTTCTCGAAAAAATGCTTCGTGTAGCCGCCGCAACCCCAATCGGGCTTGTCTTCGGGTCCGTGCCAGACCCCTTCAGCGAGCTCTTTCAAATCAGCTCCCGCACAAAATACATCGCCTGTGTTTGTGATAATGGCTACCCGCTGACTATCATCAGCATCCCACAGCTCTAAGGCATCCTGCATTTCAGCCCACATTCGCGCACTGATTGCGTTTTTTGCCTCCGGACGATTCAGGGTAATTACCAATACACCCTCAGTAACTTCTGTGAGAATCGTTTTGTACTCCATGTACCCTCCTCTATTCAGTTTTCCCCTTTTTCATGCAAGACAGCTCAGCCTTGCATGCGCTTATTATAGCTACTTTTGCGTTCCTTATCGATTCGGTGTAACCAATAGGCTTTACCAATTGATTACTCCCCAACTTTGAAAATCTGACCACTGTTCGTTGTCAATTATGATGATATATTTCTCGGTGAAAGGTTGATAATTTACAGCGAGTGGTTGAAAAGCAAACCAATTTCGAGGAAAAATGAGAGAAACCTTTGTTACAGAGCAACTTTTTTGGGAGGGAATTATCATGGGAGATTTTCATCGTTACGTAAAAGCAGAGTCCGAGCAAATTGAAATGAAGAGCAAAGCGCACAGCAAATTTGACGAGCAGCATCAGGAAGCACGTCGAGGCGAAAAAAGCGATCCCTCGCAACACATTCATCATCTTTGGAGAAGATTCTAACGAAATCTTTGGTAGTACTTTCTTTTAGTAACTTGGAGCCCCCCTTAGCTCCACAGCAATAATAAGAGTCCCTCGGGGCTCTTATTATTTGGATAGACCATTATTATTCCAAGAATCGGGCTTAGACTAAAACTGGTTGTAAACAAAATCTGCCGAAGAGCTGATGCCCGAAAACAGCAAAAACCAAATCAAAATGAGAGCTATCACAAAAACGATGACAAAGTAGAGCAAGGCAACCAATGTTGGTTTACGCTTCTCAAGCTTTTCCCACTCTTTTTCTAAATCAAACACAATACACCATGCCATCCATCAATTTTCTTTAGCAAATTCCATAAACCCTTGTTCGATCTCTGGCCAAGCAAGCCAGCCAAGATGCATAATATCGCGCAAGTAATATGGCTCGTATTCGTAGGGAGATAAATCAAGATAGCTCACATCGTAGCTTTCACAAATACTTTTAACTGCGGAATAATAGTCGTTGCGGGCCTGGTTATCAAGCCCCACATAGTCGTACCATGATCCGTGAACAGGCGAGATAATAATATAGGGCTCTAGTCCGCACTCTTCACAAAGCTGCATGAAAGCGCGCAGATCGTCGTATTCGGGCGTTTGAGTTAGGCTTTCTTCTACCTGGGAATCCTTCAGTCCCTCATAATTGGGCTCCAAATAGGTAGTCCAGTAGCCGTCATTGACCCGGTACGCATTGTTGGTACACGACTGCTCTGCTTGAGCAAGCGCCATGCTTTTGATTGCATCAAAGTCAGGGCTTTTCTTTTGGTTTGGCTCGACGTAAGGCATCCCGCCGCTGCGAATCTCACGTAAGTCGTTTCTAATCTTCAAATCATCCATAACGCTGAATACTGCATCATTCACCACATCAATTGCACTGTTAGCACTTCCAGCATCAATCACTGAGCGATCGACACCCTCTTGATTAAGACGATTGCACACATATTCTTTTGTGCTATCCGAGATTGAAGGGTTAGAGCAGAATTGCTGATACAAGCTATAAGAGAATCGCATTTCGAAAATCCCTGGCTCTAATCCCCCATCTTCAAACCATTGCGGTGAAACAATTAGTCCAATTTTTTTGTTAGGCATTTCTTGGGCATAGGCTCCTGCAGCAATGGTGTGCCAAAGGCTTTGATTATAAGCATCGCCAATGTAGCTGAAACTTATACCGCAGTCATATTCTTGGAACACATTATCGGGAACCGAAGATACCATCTCTGGTGTTGTACTGAGTTCTGAAGAACCAAAGAGAAAGTAGGTGTCGTCGTGGGCAGCAGCGAGTGAAAAGGCAGAGCTTTCAGACTTTGTGCCTGAAGCAACGTAGCCATATTCTTTTGTATTATCCACCTGATTCTGCGCAGGCAACACAACATTGAGGCCGAGCAAAACTGCAATGACCAGTACAAAGGCAGAAGCTATTGCGAGAAGTTTTTTCATGTATTACAGGCGCTCAACCACTCGCTCAATAATCTTGTTGGTGCTATTCATCTCTTCGCGCTCCACCTCCGTTGGCGCGATAATTACATCAAAGGCCTCTTCGATACTTACTAACAGGTCAATAGCACCCATGGAATCAAGCAATCCCGCCTCAAAAAGATCAATATCGCGTTCTTGCCGAACAGCATCATCGTCACAGATTTCTTCGAGAAGATCGAGAAGCTTTGCCTCTACCTGTTCTTTTGTCATTGTTTAGCCTCCTAGAGGAATTTGTCCAGAAAATAGTGCGAACCCTACCATTATAAGATTAAAGGTTACGAGCCAAGAAATTACCTTATATGCCTTTTTATCTTTCACGCGTTTATAAAAACTCGTCTTTTGAAAAAGCTCGTTAAGCGCAAGAAGCGCGCCATGATAAAAGCCGTAGGCAATGTAGTGCGGAGTAAGCCCGTGCCAAAGGCCCATGAGAGTCATATTGGCCAGGTAGGCAACGCAGGTCGTTGTCAAGCGCGAAGAGATGAGCTTTTTTCTTCGGATTGTTCTGACAAGCCGCATGAACACGAAATCGCGTAACCAAAAAGAAAGAGTTATGTGCCACCTGTTCCAGAAATCTTTTATATCTATGCTTATGAAAGGAGCTTTAAAGTTGCGAGGCATATTGATGCCGAATGCTGCGCCAACGCCCATTGCCATAAAACTATAGCCAGCAAAGTCAAAAAAGAGATAGAAGCCATAGGCATAAGCAGATCCTATTTGCCCAAGCATATCCATAGCTAGCGAAGTATCGCCCAAAGCCTTAGGGATAGCCCAGATTGCAACAGAGAATAAGCTTGCGCATACCATCTTGTAAAACGCACCAAGCACAAACCAGAGAACACCTTTGGCGAGGAGGTTTTGATACTCTCCACGAGTATAAACTCGCTGAACGTCTTTAACGAATTCGCGGCTTCTCATAATAGGACCTGATGTGAAAGGTGAGAAGAATATAAGGAAATAAAAATAGTCCCTGACTCGCATATCAGTAATAAGATTATCGTGAGTTTCGATAATCACCTGTACTGTCTTAAAGGTGATATAGGATATACCAAGAAATCCTAAGAGATTCCCGTCGAATACGGCACTCACCTTATATATGACGAGCGGAGCAATCGCGCAAACGAGCGCAACCGGATACAGCATTTTTGCCGAAGGCTTTTTTTCGCTATGAACCTTCTGATACAGCATTGCCATCGTAGTTGAAAGCGCGAGATAAAAAAGAAAGGCTGCAAAAGAGGCGAGGTCTTTATGAAAAAGCAAGATAATAAAGAGTACCGAAACAACTAAGCCATAACTGCGTAGAGGCTTTTCCATAAAACCCAAAACGATTGCAGGAATAACCGCTATCGCTACAAAAACGAAAAACGCCGGGTCTACATAGAAGGTCACTTAATCATATCCTTGAGCCGAGCACGGTCAATTTTTCCGTTCACATTAAGCGGAAAAGCCTCAAGATAATCAATCTTACGAGGAATCATATATTCTGGCAGGAGATTCTTCAGTTCAGCTTTTATCTTTTGGGATAGAGAGAATCCCAGCTCACCAGCCTGTGGCGAGGGAACAATATATGCCGCCAAATGCGAAAGACTTCCTTTTCTCATAACCGGCAACACGCAGACATCTGCCACGGAATCAAGAATACGCAAATTTGCTTCAATATCCTCAAGTTCTATACGATAGCCGTGCAGCTTAATCTGAAAATCCATGCGACCCTGAAAATGCAGCATTCCCGTTGAGTCGAGATAAGCCTTGTCACCCGTCTTATAGGATCGCCTACCTTGCGTATAGCGAGCTGGACAAGACTGAAAGGCGGCTTTGGTTAGTGTCTCGTTTTTGTAATACCCCTTACCAACGGTGTCTCCAATAATATAGAGTTCACCTGCCTCATTAAAAGGCATTTCTTCAAGAGTCTCAGGATCCAAAATCTTCAAAGATGTTTCGGGTTTAGCCATGCCAACAGGAAGAGGAATATCTGCAGCTATCATTTCTGGGGTAATGTGTACCGCCGCTACAAGAACCGTCGACTCAGTAGGCCCATACCCGTTTATAACTTTTGCTTTAGGGAAACGATCAAGAATTGCAGCAGCAGTTTCGTTTTTGAGAACCTCTCCCACGAAAAAGAAGGTATGTACCTGGGGAAGCAAATCTCGAGAAAACGCCGGGTCTCGCAAACACATTTCTATGAACGAGGGTGTTGAAACCCAAAACGTAATGCCAGCCTGACCAAACGAAGAAAATGTTCGGGCTAGCTCTTTTTCGTCTTCTTCGACAAGCGCAAAAAGCGTTCCGCCTGTTCCAAGGCCTAATACTAAATCGGTTACGCTCAAGTCAAATGAGAAAGGAGCCCTATCGAAATAAACTTGTTGACCAGCGTGAGAAAACTCCTCTGCCATCCAAGTTAAGAAATTATCGACACACTCTGATGTTATCTCGACTCCCTTTGGCTCTCCCGTACTGCCTGAAGTAAAGAGGATATAAAAAGTGTCTTGGCTGGAAAGACCAGGTAGCTGAGATGTAATTACGTCTTCAGAAAAACATGTGTTCTTAATCGTGTTCAAAGAGACGATAGACTGGGTACACTCTTCTAGATAAGAGAGTTCTTCATCGGTGGTATTGAGAACAATCGGGTTTTCGAGTTGAGCGACTATACTTGCAATTCGAGATTTTGGAAAACTGGTGTCAACAGGTACGTAAGGGTGTCCACTTTTAGCGCAGGCGATAAAGCAAGCAATCATGTATGGTGACTTGTGCCCATACACAACAAGAGGATGTTTGCCTTACCCACAAGTGCCTACGGGCGTAGTTTTCACGATATATGATGCAAGTTTATCGGAGCAGGCTTTGAGTTCGCCATAGGTAAGAGCCTCACCTTGACTGTTTCGAAATGTAAATTCATGAGGAGTTTTATCTCCAAAAGAATCAATCATTTGCACATACTTGCTCATCCAAAATCCTTTGCGCGTTAGGTGACGGTTTTTCCCTGAGTCAGTCTACCTTGAATGTCTAATCTGAGTCCAGTTCAGGCTTCCGAACGTTGCAATAATCCTACCGAACTCACATCGTTTGTAATCTCGTATGCAAAAAGCTAATATTTTGGAAGCGCCGACTATTGTTAATCCCGAATCAAGATTGAACCTTCCCGTTTTTTACTCTGCAGACCAAAAAGAGTTACGAGAGCTAGGTACTAGCTAGTCGTCTCCTATCAGGCACAACGTACTTTCTTTTGCTGACATGAATGAATTTTGCCTCTTTCATTGCCAATTTGAATGCTTTGCTCACATATTTCTTGTTTTGTGTAAACACAAATGTCAAGTAAAGTGCTATATTAATCGGTAAGAGGTTAGTTTTATTATATCAGCGGTCAATACATGGTATAATAAATACGCGTTAATCATGATTCAGTAAGGTGAATCTGTAAGGGAGGAGAACGTTATGGCAGACTTTCATCGTTACATTAAGGCAGAGTCCGAGCAGATTAAAATGAACCACAAAGCTCACAGCAAGTTTGATGAGCAGCATCAAGAGGCACGTCGCACAGAGAAGAGCGATCCCTCTCAACACGTTCATCACTTATGGAGACGATTCTAATTCATATTCGGCACAAGCCAAAAAGCCCCTTGCGAGAGAATACGAGCTCGCAAGGGGCTTTTCTTATCGGGAGAGACCAAGGGGCGCTACGACCAAATCTGGCCAAGAGGGCTTAATTCAATGTCAAATGCAACGATTTGTGGTTGCGACACGACCCATACGTGCCCACTCGGAAAATGCTCCGCCTAGTCACCAGGCATTTTGTGGGCTATAGGAAAAAATGTGTTGATGAAAAACTGAATAGTTGCAGACAAGACCTCAGAAATGGGGTCTTTCTGTTGATGTCCACCAACAGGTTACTCGGAAAAAATGTGTTGATGAATTTCATCA
>JBMNSJ010000059.1:0-9317 GCA_050945135.1 Raoultibacter sp. | reverse complement strand
AAAGGTTGTTTGGTACTATAGGATATATTCCGCCAGCTGAATTAGAGGCGAAATATTGGGAAAAGGAGTTCATGCAGGTAGCATAGGACTCAAGGAATCGAGTCTCCGGTAA
Organism: Raoultibacter sp.; assembly: GCA_050945135.1. GTDB lineage: Bacteria > Actinomycetota > Coriobacteriia > Coriobacteriales > Eggerthellaceae > WRIS01. The sequence goes on along the minus strand of JBMNSJ010000059.1, from coordinate 9,205 downwards.
ACCCGGGGCGATTCATAATTAGCTGTGCTTGGTTCTTTTTCTAAAGCATTTTCAAACAAGTTGTGTATCATAAGATAATTCGGTTACGCTTTTCTTGGTTCTCGAGAATAGCTACGGTAGGGTCAATCAAACAAGGACAGGGTGCAGAATGCGGATTGCCATTTGCGATGATGACCAAAGCATCATTGATTTAGTCACGCACTATATAGACGAGTGGGCCAAAGTAAAGGGTGTCACTTCGCCTGAAGTGGAAACCTTTAACTCTTCTGAATCATTTCTATTTCACTGGTCTTCAACCACAGACTTCGATTTACTCTTTCTTGATATCAAAATGAGTAATATGTCAGGGATGGAACTAGCGCACGTAGTTCGAACCTTAAATCAAACGATTTCTATCGTGTTTATCACAGGTTCGCGCGAACATATCCTCGATGGCTACGAAGTTGGTGCTTTGCACTATCTGTTGAAGCCTATTAGCTTTGAAGATTGCTGCAAATGCCTCGACAGAGTAGAACCACTTACTGCAAAAATAGGCGAGCAAAGTCTTATGGTTGCCGTAGATAAAAAGCTTCAGCGTATTCTCTACTCTGACATTGTCTACATTGAATCCTTTTCTCACTACATCACAATACATACCAAGACAAAAGAATTCCGCTCGCGCAAAGGCATTAGTGAAGTTGAGGAAGAGCTCGATTCCGAGCAGTTTTTACGAATTCATCGATCTTACATCGTAAACGTGAAGTACATAAGCGCAATTGGAAAGAAAGAGTTGCAGCTAGAGAATGGCGAGACTCTACCCATCAGTCAGATGAGATACCAAGAGATTAACCGCGCTTTCATCGCTTTTCACGTGTAAGCCCCAAGCAGGTTAAGGCAACTTCGAAGGCACGCCCAAAAGCCCTGAGGCAGCTCATGGCAAAGAAGCTTAAGCGCCTCTCCTCTAAGCTTTAACAGTGGCCTTCTTGTGATAGATGAACCAATACATCATACCCACGCACAATGATCCACCTATGATATTTCCGATGGTGGCAAGACAAATGTTTTCTGCAATTCCTGCAAGAACAACTGCTCCTGCAGCACCAACCCCATCCAGGTTTAAAATGAATCCCATAGGAAGGAAGAACATGTTGGCAACACAGTGCTCAAATCCAGCAGCAACAAAGGCAGAGATGGGAAGAAGCACGCCAATAACCTTATCGACCACCGTGCGTGATGCGTAGCCAATCCAAACAGCAAGGCACACGAAGATATTACAAAGAATTCCTTTTGCAAGCGTCACATACCATTCGTTGCTGGTTTTAGAGATTGCTGTATTGACCAAAGCTTCGGCAACTCCTCCACCATTCATTTCTGGAATATGTGCGATATAAATGAGGCTTACCGCAATAAGTGAACCTACTAAGTTTCCAAGCCACACAATGACCCAGTTCTTTAGCGTGGCGCCCCACGTGATTTTCTTAGACGAAATTGCGCACACCATAAGCGTGTTGCCTGTAAACAGCTCGGCTCCTGCCACCAGGACAAGAACGAGTCCAAGCGTAAACGCTACGCCGCCCAGCACACGCTGAATAGCAAAAGAAAGTGATGCATCACTTATAACGATGCTGAAATACATCGCACCAAAAGCAATAAAGGCACCAGCCAAAATAGCGGAGAGAAACACTTTTAAGGGAGGCATTCCAGCTTTTGTAACGCCAATTTGCTCAGCTTTCTCAAGCAGGTCAGCTCCTGCTATAGCGTCTGGCTTTAGTGCTTTTATCTCGTTGTTTTCGCTGGCCATAAAGACAACCCCTGCTCTGTTCTTCTGCAAATTCTCCACCACGGGAAGTCGCATACGCAAATAAAGTTTTGAGAATTATACTGAGGCGAACAGAAGGTGCTTTATTCGACGTGCATCATTTCGGTAAAGGGTATGGGACAACATAGGCATAGGGCATAAGCTCTTCTTGCTGAGCCTCGATGTCTGCCATGTACGCTTCTCTGCAAAAACCGTACTCGTCTCGAAAGCCTTTTTTTCTCTTCCACCGAGTAAAGACATCAATTATCTGACGAACAGCGTCGTCGGAGAGAGCTCGTATCACGAGACCTCTCTTGTCTGTTCCGCAATCGCTTCCCCGTTCTTGAGCGTCCACAAAAAGAACCGGAGCATCTTTTGGACGTCCTTTTTGCAAAACCACAAGAGAAACCGGAGGACGCCCATCCGCAAAAAGACCTCCTGGCAAGGAGATTACGGCATCGACAAGATTGCTCTGAGCAAATTCTTTGCGCAACTCTTTTTCACGCCCAATTTCCGAATGCAGTGGAGCATTACAGAGCATCAAAATCGCCGACCCATGCTCACCCATGAAATACAGGCACTGTTGAATCCATGCATAATTAGCCTTATTCCGAGGAGGCGCTCCAAACAACCACCGAGGGTCCGTATCGTTGACACGACCTTTCGTCCATACACCCTGATTGGGCGGTGGGAAGCAAATGCATAAATCTGCGCTTTTTTGTGCTGGCATCTCTTCTAAGCTCGTGGTTTCAGCAACAACATCAACGACTCTGTCTCCGGATAGTTCCATGGCATCAATCAATCCCTCAACAACTTCCAAAACTCTCTCGCTGTAATCTTCGCGAGATTCAAGAACCGGAAGGGCAGTTGGGTCGGGATTGTATTTTCTCGCAGGGCTAGCATCTATGAACTCCCTATTCTTAGCAGCCAGCATCCAGTAATCAAGGAAGTCTTTTGCAAAAACCCCTCCGTCAACCTCTTTGGCAGCACTCCATACCGAGCAAAAAGCATCTCTGCTGTCTTTTTCGGGCCATGGCAAAAGGGCCATCTGTAGATCGAGAACATCTATTGAATGCGCTTGGCGCGTTCCTTTTATCAGGCGACTAGCATCCACCGCCCCCACAACTATACTGAGATACAAATAATCCTCGTCTGCTGGATGCAGGACATGAAAAGATGGAGATACCGAAAAACGTCCCTGCACCGTAATTGCAACTAATGCTCCTTCATGCGTAGACACGGCTCCCTTGGAGAGAACCAAAATTCTATTACCCGTGATAGTAAAATCGTCGATGTGAATTACCTTAAAGCCATCCAGGTAATACGGGTACTTTCCTTTGCGTAAAGCAAACTGTGATGTTGGTATTTTTATCGTCTGATCAAGATTAATTTCGGCACAATCACGAAGACGACGGAGCCGAAGACCTGCTTGCCTTTCGTGAAGTAGTCTTTCCAATACTGCTGCCTCATCCGGATGAGAGCTCTTCATTTTTTCTAGCAAAGACACTGATGATGCCTTGAGTTTTTCCTGATGAACGCGCCGAGCTTCTTGGATATCTATATCCTTTTCTTCCATCTCGTTTCTCCTCTATATCGGATTGTTCGAGTTTCTTTCTTCTGTTGGGCCATGTTCTATTTCGTTAAGCAAATCTATCAAATCACGACGATTATGAACGCCCATTTTGACGTAAATATTTTTCAGATGCGTCTTTACCGTATTGACCGAGATAGTAAGCATCTTGGCGATGTCTGTGGCGTTATACCCCGCAAGCAGGATCACAAGTATTTCCATCTCTCTATCGGTCAGTCCAAATTGCTGTTTGTATATTGGGTTTTCTTTAAGCTGTTCTTCTGAAACGCTCGCCACCGTTATTACCGTACGCTTTTGCTTTTCTTCTTGCGCTGCTACATCTTCTTCGGAAGAGTTTTTACGAAATATCGTGAGCATGGAAATAGCTGCGAGAGCAACCACGTATATGATAATGACTGAGATGATAAATATTCCCGTAGCATCCATCCCTACAGTATCTGAAACAAGGAAACACACCATGCGACCAAACTGGATCGAGAAGTACATGCTTCCACAGATGATGCCAACAAAGAACAAGGGGCTCAGGCTAACTTTACGCATAGCCCGCAGTGCTGTTTCAGCCATACAAATGGATACGATACAAAAGGCAATGTTGATGACCGCATACAAAACCACCTGCACTGACACAATCTGAATTGCAGAAAACAGTCCGCAGGTTGCCATCACAATTAAAAGAACTGAGTACAGCCTAAACGATGTTTTGTCGAAGCCGGGATTTTTGTAGAGCTTCCAAAAGATTGCTGCGCCAACAATATATCCAACAGGGAACAATACATGCACTGCCTCTTGAGGAAGAAAGCCTTCCAGCGAAACTACCCTCTGGGCGCCACACACAAAGGCAATAGCTATCAGCGAAAGTAGCGCGCGTCTCTCATCAACAAGCCACTTTTTGAATCCTGCTTGTGACCACGTGCTTTTCGCACCTTCTTCTTGTTTGTTTTCTTGATTATGAATTTGAGTTACAGGGAGACTTTTCGTATCTTCCGAACTCACAGCTTCTGCCTCTGGCAGCTGCCTAAGAGCAAGAAACATACACGATGCACAGCCCGCAACAACAATCAACAACACACTGAATAGTCCTGTCGTATTAGTAATGAAGCCCATTGCAAATAAAATTACGCCTGACAATATGGTGCTTATTACCATGCACTTCAGAGCATCGCTTATTTTCATGCGTGCATACACCATGAACCAAGTCATGAAGCAAGCGCCTTGTCCTGCCCCAAAAAGGGCTCCTGCAATACTTGAAATATAGGAAGGCGAGCCACTTTCGATAGCCTGATACAGGGTAAGTGAATATCCTAAAGTAAGCAGGATGAGCGCAAGATAAGGAAGCACCTTTTCGATAATGACGGGTCTGAAAACAGCAAAGATACCAACTGCAAACAAACAGGCTATTTGACCAAGCTCAGCAGCGTGTGCGTAAAGGGGAAATATGTGGTAGACATGTTCACCGAAGAAGCTAAGGTTTACGCGCCCCGTAAAAAGGCCAAAAAAGACCAGGAGGAATGCAAATCCCCAAATGGCGACAACACGGTTTTTCGTGTCTACCGTCAAAAGACCCCTCCGTCCTTGACCCTGCATCCGTCCGTTATGCATACGAAGAGGCTGACAGCCCTCTTTTGAAAAGCTGCCAGCCTGTTTCAAGGTTGCACTAGCCATCTACTATTATAAATGGTCGCTTACAAAGTACTATGAGAATCTAAGCCCCTGCACCACTTAGTTCCTTACCTAGGAAGTAGGGGGCGGTCACGCAGTTCATGCCCAAATTCTGACCTGGAACACGGAAGTTATAGAAGGTACCAAACACATCTCCAACCATCGTTCCAACGTTATACAAGCCTGGAATTGGAGTGTTTGTTTCATCGCATACTTCACATTTTGGAGAGGTTCGCAGACCACCGAGTACGCACAAGAACTGAGCAGGACCAAGCTCGTTGAACTGTCCGTAGAACGGACCTTTAGCAATAGGAATAAGGAAGTCTTTGCACTTGTAGAACGATGAATCTACGCCTGCAGCAACGTCAGCATTATATGCATCGATTGTTGCTTTGGCCGCTTCTACATCAATGTCGCCGAGCTCTGCAAGAGCTTCCAGCACTCCTTCAATGGTGTCGGCTTTCACATAGAGACCGCTTTCTGCACCATCTTCAAATTCAGCTGCTTTCTCTGCTGAGGTGACTGGCGTAATTCCAAGATTGTCCATGTTGTTGCCAAGCGCTTCCCACGTGTCAAAGCGATAAGCAAAATCAGAGTCCCATACGGTGAAAACCTTGTTGTCTGTTTGCCCCGAAATGGCATAACCGGCATAGACCGAGCTTGTATCTTCGTTAATGAAGCGCTCGCCTTCAACATTCAACAAGATTCCGGGGTGGTTCTGGTCAGAACATGGTGCCGGGAATCCGTACCAGCCAATCATTGGTGGGTTTGGCGTGGTATTCTGCCATGCTGCACCTGCCCATAGTCCCATCTTCTGTCCATCACCGGGCATCAATCCACCAAATTGGAACTCAGCATCGTAATCTCCTGCCCTACTATCAACATAGCCAGAGAAGGCGTTGCAGTAACGAGCCATGAGATCTGGGTCGCCTGAGAAGTCGCCCATTGCCATTACGATAGCCTTTGATCCTTCATACTTAACGTAGTCGCCGTCGGCATTCGTTGCCACTACGCCCGTTACACGACCGGTGTTATCATCTTCGCGAATGAGGTATTCTGCCTTCGTGTTATAGGTGATGCTTCCGCCATTGTCCAAGATAAATTTCTCCAGCGTTGCCGTAAACAGAGGAGCACCATCGTTTGCGGAATTCTGAATTTCTGGACCATAGAAGTTGTGCGCTCCACTAGGAATATCAAAAGTCCCATTTGGATCTTTATAAGGAAGCTCGAGCGTAACGCTGTAGCCTGCAGCTTCCATGATATCGGTCATCCAGTCAACCGACTCGGCAGAGTTATTAATAAACTGCCACCATTTACGTGAATCCATGCGGTATCCCTGTCGCGCAATTTCATTGTTGAAGTGAGCAGTTACCGTAGCTGGAGTGTAATCAACGCCAAGGCGTGCCTGCGTTCTGGTGCCAACTCCATGTACCGAACCACCACGAGAAACCGCTTTGCTTCCTGCCGAGAACAAGGTGCAGCTACCTCCATGATGAAGAATAGATGCAGCAGAAACTAGCCCTGCAACTCCCGACCCGATAACGATGACCTCATCGCTAATCGTTTCGGTAATCTCGCTGTCTGCAACCGGTTCAGGAGCAACATCGAAGCTCCACTTCAGTTCCTTAAAGCCATCCGCCGTCATCACATCTCCGCTTGAACCAGAGCTAGAACTTGATGACGAGCTTGACCCCGACGATCCGCAGGCAGATAAAGCTACGCCTGAAGCTCCTACCGCGCCAACCGCCAAAGCTCCTTTAAGAAAACTCCGGCGATCGAATGCTACCTTTTCCATTTTTGACCCTCCTTTTATCCCTAAACTGTGTCCGCAGCTCATGTGGTACTTCCCCTGAGCTGTTTTATGGACTTAGTATACGAAGGCAAATCCCACCTTCGTCACACCAAGTGGGTGAGATTCTGCAAAGAGCCGAGAAATCTGCCTTCGAGCATCTACACCAAGCGGTGTAGCTTTAGTTTCATATCCGCAGATTGTGTTCCTTTCAGCTTTCCTTAAGCTTCTTCGTTTAGGGTGGATTGATGCATGTATTGGAAAACTAAAGGAGAGTCTATTCATGAAAGAGCTACCCACCGCCTTAGCGAAGCCCGCTGCATTTCTTTTGCTGGCGTTTACGCTTGCCTCCCTACTACTCGTAGGCTGCAGTCAAGCTGGCGAGGAACCAACGCAAGACGCTACGTTCTCATATAGCGACAGCATCGACAATAACGGCTATTGGGAAGGCATCACTGCTACCGATTATGTTGAGCTCCCCAGTGATTACGACAAGATAGAAATACCCAAGGACACGCACACAATTAGCGATGAATTGGTGCAGAGCGAAATCGACACTATTCTGCTCAATTACAGCACCACAAATCAAATTACCGACCGCGCTGTTGTAGATGGCGATACGCTAAACATCGATTATGTGGGTAGCGTCGACGGCGTTGAGTTTGAGAGTGGAACCACAAACGGTGCTGGAGCCGAAGTAACAATAGGCACCACGAACTACGTTGACGGATTCCTCGAGCAACTCGTGGGTCATATGCCCGGAGAAACCGTCAATGTTGAAGTAACCTTCCCCGAAGACTACGGCAACGAAGAGCTCAATGGAAAAAATGCGCTATTCGTAACCACTATTAACTATATTTCCGAAGAAGTTCAGCCCGAACTAACCGACGAGTTCGTGGCAACAAATCTTAATTCTGAGCATGACTGGACCACCATTGACGAAATGAAGCAAGGCGTTCGTGACGATTTGCAAAAATCTGCCATTCAAAGCTATATCGACACCTACATTTCCGAAAATTCGACGGTTTCATCAGTCCCAGAAAAACTAACGGCTTATCAAGAGAGTGGCATGGTTAAGTACTACCAAGACTATGCTGACTATTACGAAATGGAGCTTGACGAATTCTTATCTACTTACCTGGATGTCACCAGCGTAGAAGAACTTGTCAGCAGCAACGCTGAATCGCTGAACAATACCGCCAGCTACACGCTTATCATACAAGCCATTGCCGAAAAGCAAAACATCGTGCCCAGCGATGACGATGTGGCGCATTACTTTGCTGAATACCTCGGAACCGATGATTACTCAAGCTACGAAGAGCAGTATGGCATGTCATATCTGAAGCAAATTGTTCTGACGCAAATGGCTCTTGACTTCCTTACCGAGAACGCAAAACTGGCTTAGCATGATTAATGCTCTCGAGTTTTGCTAGCAGTTTCAGCTACGTGTCGCTAGTTCGCAGAAGAGGTTTTTACCCGCAAGATGTAATAAACACCCGAGATTGCTCTCGGGTGTTTTTCGATTGAGTATTATTTCGACTTACCGGCTCAGGCAGAATGCCTTAAAAATGAGATTAGATTGCTTTCATCCGACGACGAATCAAAGCAAGTGCTACAAGCGAAATAAGCGCGATTACCGTAAATCCTCCAGCCATCACCACAGTGCTATCTCCCGTAGCAGCAATGTTTTTGTTTTTCGAATCATCAGCCTGTATGGCAGCTTCGCCTTGTAGTGACACCGACTCAGTCAGACCAGAAGACGATACCTCAAGCACTCCTTGTATGCTTCCTGCTTTCCCAGGAGCAAAGCTCATCAGAAGAGTACCCCCTAAACGTGAATCCCAGTCTGCCGCTTTCTCAGCCTTGAAACCATCCGGCACGATAAAAGATATATCCTCGCTCAGAGCTATCCCTTCTATCTTTACTTCCTGTACCGCACTTGTTTTTCCAACGATGGTCTTTTCAAAACTCAAGGAAAGCGGTGTTGCGCTCAATGCTGGTACACTGAGGATATAGTTGCTTGTTTGCGCTTGAGCCGCTACGCCATACACTCCAGGAAGATATGAGAAACAAGCCTGCTCTTGCGATGTGGCCTTACCACCTTCTTGCTTTATGGCAACAACACGACCTGATTTTTCAGTCTCGGCAACATCCTCTAAGAATATTTTTGTAGTAAGCGCCAAGCCCGCAGGAGAAATAGATAGGACACGCCCAGAGGCAAGATAAACTGCTTTGGCTGCATCGTTTTCGCCAAGTATAAAATCACCAGACAAGATGACCTCGCCATCACTATGGCCTGCCCCCATTTTCTGTACCAACCAAAATGTTAGTTTCTAAGCTGCGATCGCTTGGATTGCAGGAGGTCTGTAGCCAAGCGAGCTATGGGGTC
>JBMNSJ010000058.1:0-9563 GCA_050945135.1 Raoultibacter sp. | reverse complement strand
CGCGAATAATCGGACACACTTTTTGTCCGAGTGAGAAATTTGGTTTCTAGATTTTAAACGACCTAAAAAGGGGGTACCACCTGTGGTGATACCCCAAAAACGGACACACTTTTTGTCCTATAAGCCAAAAAAAAGAGCCTTCAGCCAGAAAATCAGTTGAAAGCTCTTTAGCTGTTATTTCTTACTTGAGGTAGATCTAGAATAAGTCCTTCATTTTTCCAGCATCGTCGTCACCCATGCGTTTAGCGAGTTCCTCTGCAAGAATGAAACGCTTAATTTTACCCGTAGCAGTTTTAGGAATCTCGCTGATGTACTCAATTCGTTCAGGCCACAGACGCTTCGCAACATGTTTACCAGCAAGATATTCTTTAATCTCTTCGAGGTCAGGATTGTGTCCATTTGTGCTGACGGCAAAGGTGCAAATTCTCTCACCTAGGCGATCATCGGGCATGCCGATTGTGGCATGTTCGCCGATTCCTGGGCAACCATCAAGATTTTCGTCAACCTCTGAAGCGCAGATGTTTTCTCCGCCTCTAATGATGATTTCCTTCTTCCTGCCATTAATACGGATGCGCTCTTCTTCATCCATGAAGCATAGGTCACCACTGTAGAACCAGCCATCATCATCGAGAGCACGATTGGTTCGTTCTGGATCGTTGAGGTAGCCAACGAATTGATGAGGTCCGCGTGAGCATTCTTCACCACGTTCACCGGGGGCAACTGGATTGCGGTTGTCGTCAACAACACGAACCTCGATGCCTTCAAACGGAATACCCGACCAGGCACCATCCCATTCAAGGCACTTTTCGGCAGGAACGTAAATGTGTGGACAGCTCTCGGTCGAACCGTAAATCTCGCATAAAAGTATGCCGTGACGCCAGGCGCATTGTACAAGCGACCCAGGAACCGGAGCTCCTCCGCATAGGAAGAGGCTTAGGGTTTCGAGAGGCTCTCCGCCTTCTTTTTCGATGTATTTTAATATGTCGTAAATAAATGGCGTAGCACTCATAGACCACGTAGCTTTTTCTTTGTTGACAAGAGCCACTGCTTCTTTTGCTTTGAAATCTTGCTGCAAAACCGTACGCCCACCAAGCAGCATAGGCGAAATCATGCCATGGAAAAATCCAGTTGCATGGTTAAGAGGGGAGGGCATATACATGACATCCTCATCGGTTCTGTGATAGCCAGCGCAAAATGAACGCTCAGAAAAAATAATATTGTTGTGCGTTAGCAGAGCTTCCTTAGATTTGCCCGTAGTACCCGAAGTGGTAAGTATGCAGGCAACATCGTCGGCACTTACCTGAGGTTTTGTGGTAAGTGGTTCATAGCTTGCTTCGATACTTGTTTGTGTGGGAAGGTCTGTTTCTGCAGGAGAAAACTTATCAAGCAAGGCAATGGGCCCAAGGCTCGGGATGCGATCAACCACACCCAAAATTTGCTTTTCGTAATTAGTTTTATGAGAGGTGGTCGGACAGATGAAGGCCTTCGTTCCTACGATGTTCATGTTGTATACGAGGTCTTCATCGTTGAAAAAACGAGAAAGTGGGTGCATAACTGCTCCAACTTTCAAGCAGGCAACATAAATAATTGCGAACTCGGCCCAGGTTGGCATTTGGTACGAGATTACATCTCCGGGCTGAATGCCTTCATCTACTAGCCATGAAGCTAGGCGGCCTGCACGATCATCGACTTCTCCATAGGTCAGACGTGTTCCCACGTCATCGCTAACGTATTCACGCTCGGAATACTTGCTTGCCTGCTGTGCCCAGATATCGTTTAGGGTTTCTGTAGTCCAATAGCCTTTTTCATAATAATATGCCTTACGTTCTTGATTGATTTTTAGATCCGTAATCATAATCAGTAAAGCTCCTTCTCGTGGATGCACACTCGTGTACATTACTAATCCTCGCGAACAAAGAACTATCTCTTTAGACGCGCTTCTGCCGCATTCTCTCGCTTAGTTATCTTGCTTATTCGCGGCGGAAAGGAAACCTCCTTCTTTATCATTAAAAAACGTTATATAAAAAACGTCACCAAGTTTTGCTCTACGCGTTTGAGCTAAGCTTGATGACGTCTACACTCTCAAATAACAGGGAATCATTGAGTGGAGCATGTAATTCGATACACTCTAGAAATGATACTAAGATGCACGTACAGTTGTCTCCTGTATATCCGTCGGCACGCCATGCTTTCGGAGTCATCTTGATATCTCCCGTCTCATTTCTGGCAAAGAACCCTCTTCGTCTTTGCTGCTCCATTGTATCCCTAAGTGGTCGAAATAAACGGTAAAACAACCTCTTTCCTATCGGCAGTTCCTATAAACCTATAGGACCAGTCTATAAATCCACGTGAGGCTTGTCAAGCAAAGCGCCATGCCTACTATATGTACGTCCTGAACAACCCACTTTTATCATCCTCGCAAATGGCTAAAAAAGTATGTAGGCAGGCATGCAGTTTAGGGCTGCATCGACTAATAAGTAAACAAAGGGTTCAAATTGTCCATGGCATCGAAGCGCGAAACCTAGGATTATATATACCAGATGCGCAAGAACTAGCGTTTTTGTGGATAAGTTCAATACAAATGTGAGGTATTAAGTGAAAGGGGCATGGAACTAATGAGTGTATATCAAGAGAGTTATCACTTACCAGAGTTTACTTATGACTATGAAATGCTGAAGATTGAAAAGAGGGGACCAGTTTTCATTTGTTCTTTTGACGATGCGAAAAATCTCAACGCAATGTCTTATGCACAAATGGCTGAGTACAACGACTTTTTGATTAAAGTACGCATGGACAAAGATTGCCGCGTCATCATCTTAACTGGTGAAGGTCCTTCTTTCTGTGCCGGCTTTAACCTGAATGACCTTGCACTCGATCCTCCTGAGGATATGGGTCGCATCCAGCGTGACTTCTATATCATGCAGCGTATGTGCTCTGATCAAATCGTCAACATGCGTCGTTGCGAGCAACCTATCATCGGTGCTCTTAAGGGCTATGCTGTAGGTGGCGGTCTTTCAATTTCTTGTGCTTGCGACATGCGTATCCTCGGTGAGTCTTTCAAGATGAACGCTGGTTACCTAAGCATTGGTTACACCGGAACCGACATGGGTGGATCTTTCTTCCTTCCAAAGATTGTTGGATATGCTCGCGCATGCGAGATTCTCATGAACCCCAACCGCTTTGGCGCCGAGCAGCTTCTTGAGTGGGGCTTTGCTAACAAAGTTGTTGCAGATGACGATGTTCTTGAGGAGGCAGTGGCTTTCGCAGAGCAAATGTGCAAGAACACCGCTCCATTCGGTCTTCGTCTTACCAAAGAATGTCTGCAGGCATCTCTTGACGGAACTAGCTTCGAGAACGTTGTTAAGATGGAGAACCGCAACCAGGTCCTCGCTTCTAACACCAACGACGGTATCATGGGTACGCTCAAGATGAACCCAAAGAACAAAGAGGATGTAAAAGCTAACCCAGACAAGTACAAGTTCTACAACATGTAAGAACTAAATCTGATTTAGCTTTTTTGCCCCTATGCATTTCGGTGTGTAGGGGCTTTTTTGTATAATACTGCGCAAGACGAGCCGGGCCTACTACCGTAGGTCTATTTTGAGGAGGACTATCGTGAGGATTCTCGCCATTAATGGAAGCCACCGTAAAGGAAAGTGCACGGCAGATTTGTTGAATATCGCTCTTGATGAAGCGAAGGCAAAAGGTGCCGAAACTGAATTGATTGAGTTGCCTGACTACGAAGTGAATTATTGCATCGCTTGTAATAAGTGTCTCATGAATAAAACCTGTACAGTTGAGGATGATATGCAGGGTATTGTTGAAAAAATGCTCGATGCCGATGGTATCATTTTGGGCTCACCTGACTATTTCTCAAATGTTACCGCGCGCATGAAGACGTTTTTTGATCGTACGCGGTTTCTTCATATGGTTGAAAACCAGCTAAAAGGTAAGGTGGGGGGCATTGTCACCGTTGCTGGCTTATGCAATACGGGTCTTGAACCAACTTTAGACGTACTTGAGCGCTGGTTTGTAACGCAGGAGATGCTTATCGTTCATCCGCGTCCCGAAGGTCCAGTTCTTGGTACGGGTGTCACGGGATCAACCTTTGCTGGATTTAGAGAAGATGGACGCATCCAGTGGAGAAGAAGCATTACCGAGGATGTAATTGCTGTTAAGATGGCCGAACAGCTCGGAAAAGATATGGTAGATTTAATCAATAAGCTGGCTTAATTCGCTGTTCATTGAAAAGAACTAGGCAGCTAAGCTATGTTGCTACTCATAAAAAGAAGCCGTCGTATTTGACGGCTTCTTTTTTTAGTGAAGTGTAACTCTCGAATTGCAGGAACTACCAGTTGCAGTCTGCATCTCCAGAAAGTTGGCGCTCTGACTTGAAGATAACGTCAGGACGCTCTTCTCCATGCCAGCACTTGATGGCATCTTTTTCTTCCATCTCTTTGATTTGATCGTCGCTGTAGCCAAGACCCTTAACAAACTCTTCGGTGTGATAACCGATAGGCTTGGACAGGATTACCGGAGGATCGCCATAATCGTTGAAACGAAGTGGTGACATAGGTAGGCACTTTTTGCCGAAGTTGTCATACTCAACCCAGCGAAGTGAGTCGTTGAGGTAAGCTTCTTCGTCTTTGATGATGTCGGTATAACGGAAGCACTTCTGATGAGGTACTTCGTTGTCGTAAAGAATCTTATCCCACTCTTCGAAATCTTTAGTAATGAAAGATTTCTCGAGCCAAGAAATAACCTCAGGCTGCTTGCCAGATGCTTTAAGGGCAGAAAGGTTGCAGGTGTCTGCTTCATCTTTATGATCTTCGTTGCCGGTGATTTCCATCATCATGTTGTAGTACTTATCGTACTGAGGCATGCAGATGAGCATCCACTTGTCGTCTTTGGTCTTGTAAGTATTGTTGAAGGGGTTGGGAACTGCTTTACGCGATTTTGGATAAGGAGCACCGAACTGAGTACCCATAATACCAATGTTGCCGCCCCAGATAGCTACGCCGTACAGATTGCAAACAACCTTGTCGCCCTTATTGGTGCGAGTGCGGTTGAAGAGCGCAGCAAGTATGCCACCTGCAAGTACGGAAGCAGCATTGTAGTCGCCAAATGCCTGTGGTGGAATAGCGGGAGACTCTCCATCCTCACGGAAAACGTTAGCAACGCCACCGCGAGCAGCCCAGCATACAGCATCATAGCCAGGAGTGTCTTTTTCAGGACCAAACTCGCCGTATCCACGCATTTGTGCCCAAATGAGTTTAGGATACTTAGCTTTGAGGGCTTCGTAATCAATTCCGAGCTTTACAAGTGCCTTGTCGCGAAGATTGTTTACGAAAATATCAGCCTCAGAGAGAAGCTTCTGCATAATCTCAGCGCCTTCTTCAGACTTGAGATTGAGGGATACGAAATTCTTGTTCGTGTTGTTAAGATCGATCGTTGGATCCTCTTCTAGGGTCTGGTCAATTCCGAAACCAGGTCCTTGTGTGCGCTGTGCATCACCATGGAGCGGCTCGACTTTGATAACCTCCGCACCCATTTCTGAGAGAATACGTACTGTTGCAGGTGCTGCTACCCACTCGCACAATTCGACGATTTTCACGCCGCTGAGAGGGCCGTAGCCATTCAGTTTTTCAGTCACTGACATACGAACAGCTCTCCTTTCCTATTAAAGTAAGTGTTTTCAGACTCCAAAATAGTCGCATGATATGTTTAATGAAACTACGGACAATTGTGTCAAAGTGGTTAAAAATAGACTTATGAGCACCTAAGTTCACTAAATCAGAACATTCTGCTCGGATTATGTTTTGGACATATGAACCTATATGAGTGAGGAACAGGGGCTTAGTTTTATCAAAACACCCTTATTTCGTCGGTGACAATCGAGTTCATTTCCGGTCTTTATCGTAGCCGGTAGAGCCAAGAATCCGGCTGTTTTTCAGGATTTGTGGGTACGATTTAGTGGATACTTATTTATCATGGTTGAGAGAACTTAAGCAGCAAAAAGGGGAGCACATTGGATTTTAAACTGAGCAGCAAACAAATCAGTCTGGTTAAAGCATTTCGTGAGTTTGGCGAGAAGCACTTTTCTAATGAGAATATTAAGCAATGGTGCAAAGATCAAGGCATCCCTGATCAAACAGCGAAAGGTTTCGTGGATCAATACTTTGGCTTAAACGAGCTTATGGATGGCGAAGATGGAAAAGGGTTCACCCTTCTCTCTCAAGCGCTCATCATAGAAGAGCTTTCTCGTTGCGCTGGTTCTACTCTTCCGTTTCAAAATGACTTATTTAACCTCCGAATTATTGAAGAGTTTGCAGCGGGGGGAGAGTTTCAGCCCGTATTGGAAGACTATCGCCGTACCGGCAGATTGTTATTTGCTCTAGCAATATCTGAGCCGAACGCTGGTTCAGATTCGATGGGAATGCAGTCGTATACTCAAACCTCTGAAGGACGAATAATTCTCAGCGGAATCAAAACCTACGTTAATAACGGAGAGTATGCGCCTTATATTTTAGTTGCGGCAATTGATAAGGACAATGAGGAGCCCGGCAAGTATCCGCCCTTGGCTTTTTGGCTAGTTCCTCGAAATCTGCCAGGGATCTCCGCTTATCCTATTAGCAAAATTGGTCAATCGATGCTTCCTTTTGCTTCGATTATCTTTGATCAGGTTGAGCTATTGGAAGAATATCGCTTGACGGGTCGCCAAGGCGGGTTTAGGCAGTTATTTAGATTCTTGGAATTCGGACGTGTTTTCACCTGTGCCTCTTCTCTGGGTATGGCGCAAGCTGCCATGGAGGACGCGGTTGAATACGCAAATACGAGAGTTGCATTCGGAGAGCAAATAGGAGGCTTTCAGCAGATCGAGCAAATGCTGACCGAAATGGAGATACAGCTCTACAATATGCGCTCTATGCTTTATCGGGCGGCACTTGAAATTGATACAGCGGAGCCCAGTGAGCGACTTACCGTAGCTCTCATGAAGCGCTACATCCCTGAGGCAGCTACAGAGGTGACCAGCAAAGCCATGCAAATCCTTGGCGGTATGGGTTATTCGGAGCATTGTCGAACTGGAAGAATCTGGCAGGATTGCCGTGGTAACCAAATCGCAGAAGGTACCGATCAAATAATGGTTTACATTGCAGGACCACTAATTTTGGATAAATACTCGAACTTCGTAAAATAAGAAAAAACGTGCCTATCGGGTATGATGGCATATTGCTGTAACATGATGCAGTTTCCCTTTCGGGGGAACTATGATAGAATTTGGTTCATGTTGAGGGCATCTGATTAATCTACCTTGCACGATTATAAAGAGTTTTATTTCCGTACAATGTAGCTTAAGAGGGAAGGTTCGTTAGCGCTTAGAAGCGCGGAAAGGATTTCCCGGTAAGACTTCGAATTCCTGTCAAGAAATGGCATACAGGAACAAATCTGCGTAAAACATGTATCAGATTAATCTCTAAACTAATGGTCGTCGTTTTCCCGATTGGTATACCCAAATTCGCTGAATTGCGTAATGGGTATCAGTATTAATGTAGAAGAGCGTCACCTATAATGAGGTATCAGGAGGCTTTGAAAGAAGTCTCTGGAATTTTCAACAGAAGGGCTTAGCTATGGAAAATCAAGGTGCTAAGGAAAAAAGAATCAAGAGGATGCCGATAAATCGCTTTCGAAGAATAGCGCTCTATATCAATCCCGTAGTTCTCCTGATACTTGTCTTTTGTATCTTTTTTGGGGCGCCAACGGAGGCCTGTATTGCGGTAGGTGTAACAGGCTACGGAGCCTTTTTCTACTTCTTGATAAGGGCAAACCTTGAAGATCGCAAAATTCACGGCAACTAAGCAAGCAAAAGAAGTTCACGAGAAAACCATCAATTTATACAAATTGTCCATTACTTAGATTGCCATAACATTCCATACTTTTATCGTTATGTGTGCCTTTTGGTCCACTCACCTAAATGTAAGGCTATGAAACAAGAGAGGAGAAACATGACAGGTTCAAAGGAGGATAAGAAATTATGAGTGCTGCATTAGATAAAACTGGAGTACAAAAATTAACAGGACGCCATGTGATGGTAGTTCTGACTTGCATCTTCTGCACCTTTGGTTGCGGAGCTGCAGCCTTCAGCGTTCCAGGTCTGTGCTATCGTCCGGTAGCTGCTTACCTTGGCGTTGAGGTTTTTAACGTTTCATTCTATATGACGCTTCTCTATCTTGGAGAAGTTATTTTCTCGGCACCCGTTGGCTGGTTGCTGAAGAAATTCGATATGCGCATCATCTGCACAATTGCTGCTTGCTGTACGAGTATCGGATTTGCTGCTATGTCACAGTACACCATGCTTTGGCAATGGTATGTGTCTGGCGTTTTGATGGGCTTTGGAGAAGTTACTCTTCTCTGGCTGATGATTGCTGGTCTTCTTAATCGTTGGTATAAGAAAAAGCTCGGACTTGTTATTGGTCTTTCTTACGCAATGACTGGTATCGGTGGTGCTGTTCTCAACATCCTCGGTCAGTTCTTGCTTGGTCCAGACCTGTCCGGATGGCGTGATGTTTATCTCGTCATCGGCATCATCGCGTTCTGCCTGAGCGTTCCATTCACTCTCTTCGGCATTCGTTCGCATCCTGAAGATGTTGGACTGAAAGCTTACGGTGAAGACCTCGACTTCGAGGCAGAGGTTGATGAGCATGGTAACATCGATCTTCCTGGTGTTCCTGCTAAGACCGCTTACACCCGTTGGTATTTCTACGCATTGGTCTTCGCTGGTTGTATGGCGAACATCGGTGGTATTTACCCACAACACTTCACCACGTTCTATCAGTCTTACGTGGCTATTGACCGCGAGACAATGGAGATGATCGGGGAATTGATGATCATGTCCGGTACTCTCGAAGCGTTCACCATGGTCGGTATGGCTGGTGGTAAAGTTCTCATCGGTGCTCTTGAGTCAAAATCGATTCAGTTGGCACTGGTTGTAGGCTGCGTTGGCGGATTCTTGGGCATGTGCGGCATCTGGATCGGTGGAGAAATGGTAATCTTACCTATCTGCTTCGCTGGTGGTTTGCTGTACGGCTTGATTTACCCCTTCGTTACCACGTTGCTTCCTTATGTTACCCGCCTTATCTTCGGTAGTAAGGACTACGACCGCATTTACTCTGTAGTCTTGATTCCCGTTAACTTGGTTGGTGCGTTTGCAGCATCTGGTCTCGCACTTATTTACCAAAACCTCGGCTGGCCTCCGTTCTTCATCGTTGGTCTTGCTAGTATCGTTATCATTTATCTTGGCTTCAACGTTGCATACTATGCTGGTAAGAAACACTACCTCGAGAAGTTATAGTTCATAGCTGGACCTACATAACGACGTTTCATTAGGTGAGAAACAGACCCGCTACCCGAAAGGGTGGCGGGTTTTTTTGTTGCCCAGGTGTATGTAAGTTCAATATGGGGCTATAGGAAAAAATGTGTTGATGAAAAACTGAATAGTTGCAGATAAGACCTCAGAAATGGGGTCTTTCTGTTGATGTCCACCAACAGGTTACTCGGAAAAAATG
>JBMNSJ010000057.1:0-10385 GCA_050945135.1 Raoultibacter sp. | reverse complement strand
GCAATGGATACGCTACTATAACTACGAACGACCCCATAGCTCGCTTGGCTACAGACCTCCTGCAATCCAAGCGATCGCAGCTTAGAAACTAACATTTTGGTTGGTACAGAAAATGGGGGCAGGCCATAAACACTACAAGATTCTCGGTCTTAGAAAACCATGAAAGGATCTTTGTTAGCACAATGCCCTTTTCCCTCAGGTGTGACACTGTTTTAGGATCTACGCTCAGACCCTAACACCTGAAATTCGATACATCACCCGCCACTTAAGCTATTCTAGTTCTGCTCGAGCGACTTCACAAGCGAATCACGCTTAACAGTATTCCAACAACTTTAATATTTTTTTATCGAAACTGCTACAACTCGAAGCAATTCGGCGCACGATTGCCTGCGTAGACACCTTAGACAGAATTGTTTGACTAGCCTTCTCCTGCTCGTGGATGAGCTTTTTTGTGTACTTCCTTTAAACGAGCCACCGACAAATGAGTATATATCTGAGTCGTTGAAAGGCTGGCGTGTCCAAGCATCTCTTGAACGCTTCTAAGGTCAGCTCCGCCAGACAACACATCTGTTGCAAAGGTGTGGCGCATATCATGGGGAGAAAGCCCCTCATCGAGTCCGGCCTTTCTCAGTGTTTGCTTAAACATTTTACGAATTGAGTCGGTACTCATCTGGTTACCGCGGTTTGAGACAAAGAAAAATTCACTAGTCTTTTCTCCTAGCAAACGAGAACGACCAAAATTGAGATACTTTTGCATAGAGTGTAGTGCCATATCATGAAGAGGTATTATTCTTTCCTTGCCGCCTTTTCCGAACACCTTAACCTGACCTCTTTGAAAATCCACCCGTGTAAGCTGAAGTCCAGAGGCTTCAGAAACACGCGCTCCACAAGCATACAAGAATTCAAGTAGCGCTTGATTTCGTAAGTCTGAAGGTGTTTGCTCTCGCGACTTTCCTTCGGCATCACGTTTGTTATAGACAGATAGGAGACGCATCATCTCTTCAGCCTGAATGATGCGAGGCAAGCTTTTTGCTTGCTTAGCTCCTTGAAGTACGCTTGCAGGATCATTATCAATAACTTCTGTCGCATTAAGCCATCTAAAAAAGCCTTTTAACGAGCTCAACCGTCTATTGATAGTTGTACGCGAATAGCGAGCCCTATCAAGCTCGCTTAAGTACAAGCGTAATTGTCGATGAGTAACCTGAAGGGGTTCTAGCTGCTCTCGATACGCCCATCGTAAAAAATCAAACAGATCGATTCGGTATGCTCGAACAGTATGGGCAGATGCGTTGTTCTCTATTGTAAGCGCCTTACAAAAAGACTCCACATGAAGCGCAGCTTCCGGGTTGTAATCATGCATATGTTCGCTCATGAATGTAGCCCTTGCTTCAAAATTCCCATGTCTTCAAGTTCGGCACAAAAGGTCTGTACTGCCTCACTTCCACGCTTCGCATAGGCGCTATAGCGCTCTTTCTTCTTTTTTATGGCCGGTTCAAGAGGTTCCATGATGCCAAAGTTTACGTGCATTGGCTGATAATCGCGTGTTTCCGGATTCGTTGCGTAAGCCATCAATGCTCCGAAAGCACTGTAGCTTGGACAGGGCTGAATATTGCGTTCATGAAGCAAGGCGTAGCAGTTAAGTGCCGCCCATAAGCCCGACATAATTGCCTCGCAATAACCTTCGGTACCCGCCAATTGCCCCGCGATAAAAACGGGTGGAGCATCTTGCGCTAGGTAGCCTTGCCGCAGCTGCAAAGACGAGGTGAGGAGACGAGGAGCATCAATAAAGGTGTTTCTATGCATCACTCCAAAGCGCGAAAACTCCGCTTTCTCTAAACCAGGAATCATCCGAAAAACACGCTCTTGTTCAGGGAACGTAAGATTTGTCTGGAAACCGACTAAGTTATAACTAAGACCATGCATATCTTCAGCGCGTAACTGCAAAGCAGCCCAAGGTCGACGTCCTGTCTTAGGATCAGTCAAGCCAACCGGCTTCATTGCGCCAAATCGAGGTGCATCAACATTCTTGCGAGCTATTTCCTCAATAGGCTGGCAGGCTTGAAACAAATCGCTCGTCTCAAAATCTTTCTCAATAACGCGCTTGGCGCTTTTGAGCTCTTCGATAAAGGATATGTATTCTTCTTTATTAAAGCCCGCGTTGAGATAATCGCCTGCTGAATCTGTTTCATAACGGCTTTGTCGAAATAATCTTTCATGGTCGAGTGAATCTGCCATAACAATTGGAGCTGCCGCGTCATAGAAAGCAAGATGCTCGCTCCCGGTAATTTTTTGCAGACTCTGTGCAAGAGCATCTGAAGTAAGTGGTCCGCTACACACAATAGTTGCATCGGCGTCTAAGGGCAGATCATTTGCCTCTTCGCGTATAAGAGTAATGCAGGGATGTTCTTCGATTTTTCGAGTTACTGCCGACGAAAAGTTTTCTCGGTGTACCGCCAAAGCACCGCCTGCGGCAACTTGATGCTCAAAAGCTTGGTGCAGCAAATGTGAACCAAAACTCTTCAGCTCATATTTCAGCATGCCAGCAGCGCTTTCCGCTTTGGTGCTCTTAAGAGAATTCGAGCACACCAGCTCTGCGCAGTTTGAGCTCGTATGAACTGGGGTAGAAAGCTTTGGGCGCATCTCAAAAAGACGCACCATAACGCCACGATCTGCAAGCTGGATGGCGGCTTCGCTTCCCGCAAGACCAGCCCCAAGTATGTTAACTGTTAATGACATGCAGTCCAGGATACCAAAGCCAAGCGTATCTAATTCGTGACAGTATCAAATCTGAATAAACCGACACGAATGAATGCTAAAAATTTGCAACACCATACCTTCCATCTGGATAGCGTGCAATCAATCCACTCACTTCTAACTCGATAAGTATCTGCATCACTATGCTGTGATCTTTGACAATCTCACTTTCGGTTTGTAAAACATCTTTGAGCTCATCCACACGAAGAGACTGGGCTGACAAAGCATCATAAACTTTTTTCTGACTGCTACTCAAGGACCCCGTCGCAACACCGCTTGCGGCATACTCCTCTTGCTTTAACACGCCAAACAAAGAGAACAAAACATCTTCGAAGCTTTCATCATCAACAATGGGAGTGGCTCCCTGGTAAAGCAACCTGTTTGCACCATGCGATGTTTTTGAAGCAATAGAGCCAGGGACTACCAAGACCTCTCGATTTGCTTCCAAGGCCTCATCTGCTGTTGAAAAAGTACCTGACGGTAAACCTGCTTCAACAATTAACGTTGCTCGTGCCAGACCAGCAATGAGTCTATTGCGCGCACGAAAACCGTACTTCATAGGAGGATGAGACCAATCGTATTCCGAAACAACTGCACCTCCTTTATCTACGATTCGCTGGAAAAGACTCTTATTCGCAACGGGATAAATCTTGTCGCAACCTCCACCTAGAAATGCAATGGTTCGTCCGTTTTCCTCAAGTGCCGCCCTATGTGCCGCAGCATCACACCCGAGGGCACCTCCAGAAATAATGACGATCCCCTTCCTTGCAGCACATTTTGCGAAACGCTGTGCGCAAGCAATGCCATAAGGAGTGGCCTTGCGAGCTCCGATAATAGCTAAACCCTCTTGCAGAGCAGCGGGATTTCCTATCAGATACAACTTTTCTGGAGGACGAGGAATTGTTCGCAAAGCCTGCGGAAAAAGATCTTCATTTTGCTCAATTACTACGCGAGTGCCTGAGAGCATTATTTAACTCTCCTCCTGATTTCGCAAGCCAAGTGCTTCGCAAAGATGTCCACGTGTAACACTCATTTTTTCTTCCATGTCAGCGATAGTTCGTGCAATTGAAAGCGTTTTCATAATGCCTCTCCCACTCATGTGATAACTAGCTGCCATATCCTCCATGAACCTCTCGTCTTCTTGGGATAAAACACACTCCCTCACAAGAGCAGCACTACCCTTCTTTTGGTAATCACTCTTCTGCTTTTCTTTACGATATGCCGAGAATTCGCGTGCGCATAATACCCCCTGTTTAAGAGTTTCTGAGTTTGTTCCTTTTCCGGCTTGTAGTACATGAGCTGGATCAGTTCTCCAAACATGGATGCGTATACCTACTCTATCCATAAGAGGACCTCCAATTCTGTTCTGGTAATTTCGGACCTGCATTGCCGAACAACTACAGGGTATTTCGGGGTCTCCGAAATACCCGCAAGGACAAGGATTTGATGCAGCTACCAGCATGAAGCGGGCAGGAAAATCGAGGTTTCCATCTGCTCGAGTTATGGTGATGCGGTTGCTCTCCATGGGCTGACGAATTCCTTGAAGAGTGGCTGGCTTAAACTCAGATATCTCGTCAAGATACAATACGCCGTTATGTGCCAGAGAAATCTCTCCTGGTCGTATAGGATTTCCTCCACCAACCAAACCTGCCGTAGTCATTGAATGATGTGGCGACCTAAAAGGCCTCGTTCCTGCAAGAATCGATGAGGTATCAAGCCCACTAACTGAATGTATGAGAGCTGTTTCAAGTTTTTCTGCTTCGGTTAAGGGGGGCAATATCGAAGGAAGCCTGGATGCCAGCATAGTCTTTCCCGATCCAGGTGGTCCCATAAGTAAGATACCGTGACTACCTGCAGCTGCAATTTGAAAAGCTCTTTTGACGAAATCAAGTCCTGCAGCATCGGCATAATCAATCTGATTGACAGGCTTTTTCCTATGCATATATCGTGCATCAGCAAACTCTTCGATCCTAAACGATGAAAGAGAAGCGGCACAATTTTGTTTGAGGCCCTCAAGAGCAATAAGTCCATCATCAGGCTCGGCACAGATAAAGCTTAAACCTTGTTGTCGAGCACACAATGCAAAGGCAAGTAACCCCGCCACAGGCCTAATTTGACCCTCCAAAGAAAGCTCGCCAATTATCAATGCATGTTCGATGACAGAAACGGGTATTTGCTTTGTTGCCGCAAGAATCCCAACAGCAATAGGAAGATCGAATCCCGAGCCAGTCTTTTTAATTGCGCCGGGCGCAAGATTAACAACTACTTTCTCTCCGGGCATGGTAAAGCCACTGGCTCGTATTGCCGCTTTTACTCGTTCTCTGGCTTCTTGTACTGCCGTATCTGGCATTCCAACAATGGAAAATGCAGGCAAGCCCGATGAGACAAGAACTTCAACTTCTACAGGGACGGCATCAATACCACGAAGTGTTGCACTGTTTACTCGATACCGAACTTGCATGGGTTCAACCTCGCGATTCTGTTCTCATTTAATCCCCAACCGAGTAAGCGCCGCGATGGTGCCGCAAGAAAGCACGGTCCGATGAAACGACCAGTATCGAAATAACGTCAAACCTGACGCATGTATCGACAAAGCTGTTATCCCGCAAATAGTAACCAGCGATTCTTTCATATCGCCGCCTTTTTTCTGCCCCTACTGCTTCTTCAGGAAGACCCTTTTCGCAGTTTGACCGAGTCTTTACCTCTACAAAGACAAGAGAATCTTCGTCTTCTGCAACAATGTCGACCTCTCCTGCCTCGCAGCGCCAATTGCGATCATGAATATAGAAGCCTTTTCTCTCAAGAAATCGAACGGCCGCATCTTCACCGCGTTGACCAAGCTTTTGGTTATGGTGTTCTTTATCAGTCATCATCTATCTCCTTTCAACAGGAAATAGCTTACTTATGAAAAGCTACAGGAATCATACCTAGACCATGCAAAAAGCTTGCAGGAATCATACAGGCATATATTTTTGAAGTCTGACCTGGATTTTAAAAAAGTTTCTCTTGCAAAAAAGAAGTACAGAAACTTTTTCTATGTTGAGGAGAAAGTCCGTATGTTTGTATTGCAGCAATATGGTCGGCACTTGCATATCCCTTGCTTGCATCAAATCCGTAGGCAGGATATTTTTCTGCAAGCGACTTCATGAGAGAGTCTCGCTCCACCTTTGCAACAATTGAAGCAGCAGCAATGGAAGCGCATCGCGCATCACCTTTCACGACATTGATTTCACGTTCATCAAGAGAGAGTGCGTTTCCGTCGAGAAGAATTGTTTCGGGGATGACCCCTGATGTCTCGCAAGCCGCAATTGCGCGTCTGAACGCAATACGTAAACAGGCAGACATGCCCACCGCATCAATTTCTTCAGCTTCGACGTAGCACACTGTCCAGAACACAGCTTTTTCTTTTATCTCAGCAGCAATAGCTTCGCGCATCGGGGCTGCAATTTTCTTAGAATCATCCAGCCCGCAAATATGCGAGTCTTTATTGAGTACAACTGCCCCGACAGCAAGCGGACCAGCAACTGAGCCACGTCCAACTTCATCGAGGCCTAATGCCATCTTTCCCGCTGTGAGGCTATCTTCGTATTCATAAAGTGATCTAAGACGCTGCTCTTCTCGCTGTTGTGCTTCTATGCGTCTACGAGCACGCTCTAAAGCTACGATAACGCCCTTCCGAGTATCTGCCTCAAGAGCACGCTCCATAACAGCAAGCTCTTCTTGGTCGGCATTTTGAAGACGCGCCTTGATGTCATCAACAGTTTGAATGAGTAGCACCTTTCATGTGTACGTACCATCAAATAATAGCAGAAGCCTCGGTACTTTAAGCATTATGACAACCAAGTTGCGCTATGAAATGATTGACAGCACGTTTCTAATCCAGAAACAAAAAAGGCCCGCATCGCGGGCCCTTAAAACTAGTAAGATTTCTCTTTAATCTTGGCTGCTTTTCCAACCTTGTCACGAAGATAATAGAGCTTAGCGCGGCTTACATCACCACGACGCACAACTTCGATACGATCAATTTTTGGAGAATGTACGGGAAAGGTACGCTCTACTCCGACTGAAAAACTAATTTTACGAACGGTAAAGGTCTCGCGATTTGAAGCACCGTGACGACGAATTACATCACCTTGGAACACCTGAATACGCTCACGATTACCTTCTGTAATGCGATAATGCACCTTTACATTGTCGCCGACGTTGAAATCTGCGACATCTTGCTTGATTTGTTGCTGTTCGATAGCGCGAATGATGTCCATGTTCGTATCCTTCTATATTCTTAATTACAAAAAACAGTACTTTATGAGTAAACACACGATTGGATAATATATCACCTATTTAAACGCTGCGCAAGGAAAAGGCGCTATAAACCTGTCAAAAAGAGAACAAAACAGCAAAGAGAGCATAAGCTAGAACACCAACTACTGCACACCAGATAAGGGATTTGGTTTTTACGGCAACAATAACCACCGCAGCTGCAGCCAAAAGAGGCGCAAGCGACTGCGCAATACCACCTTCAAACATTCCCGGAGAGAACAAATCGTTGGCAACCAAAGCCGCAAAAGCTGCAGGTGGTATGAAGCCTAATGCGTCGCGTACTCGTTCAGGAAGCTCCTTGCCTTTCAGAAGAAATAAAGGAATCACCCTACAAGCAAGAATGGTTAGCGAGCAGCAGGCAAATACGATGAAAAACTCAGTCCACGTCATCGACGCCCCACCTCATTCGCAACCATAGCCGCCACAACACCGAGCAGGGCCCCAACAAGAATTGCCACCTCAGCCAGCCCAAGAAATTTGCAGACCACAACACCGATACCCGCGAATAGAGCAGCGACAGTATTATTGAGGCTAAGCTTTTGCGTACAGAGAAGACAGATGAAGATAGAGGTCATTGCAAAAGATGCGATAGCCAAGGGAAGCTCGACGATATTGCCTATGAGCACCCCAATCACACAGGATAGAGTCCACGAACTCTGAGAAAAGAGATTGACCATAGTCGCTCGCCCTACCGACCACTCCCCTTCTGCGAACTTCGCCATGTTTACGCCGTAGCTTTCGTCGGTGACCGTCGCTGAGAACAGAAAGCTCAATCGCTTCTTCGCGCTTTGACAATAAGGAGCAAGTGAAGCGCTGTAAAGCATTTGTCGCGTATTGACCAGAGAGACGCTTGCCACAATTGAAGCTATAGGTGAGGCTGTAAGCCACATATTCGGAATCATAAATTGCCCAGCACCCGAATAGAAAAAGATACAGAACATAAGAACCTGAAGAGCATTCAGGCCAATGGAAGCGCTCAAGATACCACAAGGTATTCCAATGGCTATATAACCAAGAATAATCGGCAAAGCAGCCGAGAAAGACTCTCGTATGTGTTCAGTCTTAGACAAAATAATAGTTACACTCTCAAAGTGGGTTTAGCAAAGATGAATCATACCTTAAACTACAAGGACAATGAACATTATTGACTCGTGTGAAAGTGAAACAAGGAACGCGGGATAAATAGCTCTTCATAATGATGCTTTGCAAAGCGATCAGTCATGCCAGCTATAAAATCAGTAATTGCCCGAAGATTATCACCCTCAGATATCAGACGATATTCCTCGGGAACCTCTTCAATATGCGCGACATAGTAATCAAAGAGATTCTCGACAAGGTGCCAAGCCTTATGAACCTCGCTCACAACAACTGGCGCAGTGTATACCCTATCAAACAGAAAAGCACGCAGCTCCATCATGGCAGTCCACACAGAAGGACTCATTTCAATCGCATCATTTCTAGAGGATGTATGTACAAGATCTAAGACAAGCGTTTCAATTCTCGACGAATGATCCCAGCCAAGTATTTCATGAGTTCTTTGAGGGATGTCTTTCTCCAGCAAAATTCCAGCTCGAATAGCATCATCGATATCGTGGTTTACATACGCGATACGATCAGCAATGGCAACTATTTGGCCTTCATATGTTTCAGGTTTTTGACTGCCCGTGTGACAAACAATGCCATCTCGTACTTCAAAACTCAAGTTGAGACCCTTGCCGCCATTCTCGATAAGCTCAACAACGCGCAGGCTCTGAACATTGTGGTGGTAGAACTCAGCAGCCTCATCTGAAGAAGGATTAACACCGCGATGCTTTGCCAGACACCTCGATAGCGCTTCCTCGCCAGTATGTCCGAAGGGGGTGTGGCCCAAATCGTGTCCGAGTGCGATTGCCTCGGTAAGATCTTCATTAAGCTTGAGAGCTCGAGCGATTGTTCGTGCAATCTGTGAAACTTCAAGAGTATGCGTCAATCTAGTTCGGAAATGATCCCCTTCTGAAGCCAAAAAGACCTGCGTTTTATGCGATAGTCGTCTGAATGCCTTTGAGTGCAGAATTCTGTCACGATCTCGTTGGAAGGCATTTCTGAGAATGTCTGGCTCGCTTGAGCGCACTCTCCCTTCACTCTCATCGACATAGGTGGCATCTGATGAAAGAATCTGGTGCTCTCGCGTTTCTTGGTCCTCACGAAAAACGATGTCCATACTTCCTCATTTCACTTCAATTTCATCAATAGTGTAGCACGCAAACAGGGCTTCTTACTACTAGCACCGACTGAACAGTGGTGCGAATTCCTCCACAAGGACTCAGACCATACTTGTGAGTAAAGATGCCTATTTACACAACACTCTCACCCAACAATACCCAATACATTCACTAAAAAGGGTTCTCACGATACTCTCGCAAGAACCCTTTCAAAGACTTTGACTGAACCTACCTTACTCAGCTTCAATAACCGCCTGAGCTGCGGCCAATCGTGCAAGAGGTACGCGATACGGTGAGCAACTGACATAATCAAGTCCGAGACCATAAAAAGTCTTGACCGAATCAGGATCGCCGCCGTGCTCTCCACAAACACCAAGAGTAATCTCTGGGTTAGTCGAACGTCCTTTTTCACTTGCAATCTTTACAAGTGCTGCAACGCCCGGATCAACGGTTTCAAACGGATTGAAGGGAATGATGCGACGCTCAAGATAACGAGGAATGAATTTGCCCTCAACATCGTCTCGGGAGAATCCGAAAGCTGTTTGGGTAAGGTCATTGGTTCCGAAGCTAAAGAAATCTGCTTGTGTCGCAATCTCATCAGCAGTAACCGCAGCACGAGGAAGCTCAATCATAGTTCCTACTGGGATATCAAGCTCAACACCCTCCTCTTCACAAACCTGAGCAATAACCGCTTCGCACTCTTCACGCAATACGGTAAGCTCTGGCAGAACAGATACGAGTGGGATCATAATCTCTGGACGCGGATTGAGTCCTTGCTTCTTAAGCTCAGCAGCTGCTTTCGTGATAGCACGAACCTGCATAGCAGGAAGCTCTGGATAAAGAATTGCCAAACGACAACCACGAAGACCGAGCATGGGGTTTGCTTCACTCATAGCATCAATCTGGGCAAGCAACTTACGTTTTGCGATGATTTCTTCGTTGTTTGCACCCGTAAGCTCCATGCGAGTAATCTCAACTTCGAAATCACGAGGATTTTCGAGGAACTCGTGCAGAGGAGGATCGAGGAGACGTATAACAACAGGTAAATCGTTCATAGCCTTGAGCATGCCCAAGAAATCTCCTGTTTGTGCACTCAATAAATCATCGAGT
>JBMNSJ010000056.1:0-10545 GCA_050945135.1 Raoultibacter sp. | reverse complement strand
AGCATACATCATAGGGAGAACCTTTCTTTTCCTTGTTTTTCGACAATTCAAAGAATACAGGAAGGTTCTCTTTTCCCTACGACTTTATTAGGTAGGCTCTCTTCCCCTAGTTAATGTTACTCACACTTCGGACACGTTAAGCTTTTGATAGGTTCCTCGCCTATGATTTCTAAAGTAGGGACAACGAGAGTAGAAAAGATTGCAATGACTCACTATGAAATGCGACGAAATGATCGCCAACTGAGCGCCGACGAAGCTCGCGACATCCTTTCCGAAGCGCAGTACTGCACGATATCAAGTGTTGACGCAGATGGAGCGCCTTATGGAGTGCCAATTTCTTTCGCATTGGTCAACGAGACGCTCTACGTTCATTCCACGAACGACCACGGACATAAGCTCGACAATTTTTCAAGAGATGCGCGTGTGTGCGTGAGCGCTGTCACAAGCACACAGCCAGCTTACGTAAACAGCTACTTTACCACCCGCTATGAATCTGCCATTGCTTTTGGCCACATCCGAAAACTTGAGCATGGCACAGAATTTCGACGGGCCCTGGTGGCACTGTGCATGAAATATCTTCCCGAACACGCTAAAGATATTGGACCTGCCATTGACGCCGCTCTTAGCAAAACAGAAGTATGGGCAATAGATATCGAGGAGATCTCGGGGAAAGCTTCGAGATAGACCCTCTTTTGTGTAGTTGATGCCAGCGTGGTTACAGAACCG
Organism: Raoultibacter sp.; assembly: GCA_050945135.1. GTDB lineage: Bacteria > Actinomycetota > Coriobacteriia > Coriobacteriales > Eggerthellaceae > WRIS01. The sequence continues at coordinate 9,819 of JBMNSJ010000056.1, read as the reverse complement.
ACAGGCTCCCTCGCCTCTTTGCAAGCATCCTGTTATGGTTGAGAAAGCGGATACGGCTTCAACTCAGGGAGATTCACATGGAACTGCCAGGACTTATCAGGGTTAGACCCGAAGAAACCGAATTGATTGACGAGCTATCAAACATGATGGGAGAGAGCTTTCTCGAAGAAGGCTGGACACAGGTTTGGCTTAGTGCGCTTGACGCCATAGGTATAAACAACCAGCGTAAACTCGAAATTTCGAGGGCAATTATCAAATGTAACTTCACTATCGGCGCCCCACATAATTGCGTCTACATGCTACCCGACAAAAGCGCAGCAACAGGAGCATACCTCTCAAGCGATTTAGGCGGTCGCACTTGGGGAGCTCTTGAGGATGAGTCCATGGAGAATATGAGACGAGAGTATCTTAGCGAAGAAGAGTCGCGAATCCTAGGTGAACGTATGCATGAAATGGGTTTCATTTCAAACTTCAGCTGGATGCTTGAAGACGCGCAAGAAAACGATTTCTTGCACTTTTTCGCCATTGGGGTTGATACGCAAAAACGTGGTAGCGGATCGTTCCGTAGGCTCATGACTCCCTTTTTTGATTTTGCCGACAGCAAAGGGCTCAAGTGTTACCTTGAGTGCTATAGCGATAAAACTGAGGGTATTTATAGCCATCACGGATTTGAAACAGTGAAAAGGTTCAGCGATCCAATCTTTGATGTCACTGAGCGTTGCATGATTCGCTACCCCCGCGTTTGAGGGTGAAAAGACACTGGTTGTTTAGCTCCTATTTTCTAGGGCTATGCCTTATCTTTCCCGTAAACATCAACGATTTCGCCAAAGAAAAAGTCATGCGAATCGCCCTTGTAGTACTTCGCGAAGATATCCTCGTTAAGCTTTTCCATGTTAAGAGAATCGCAATAGCTAATCTTGCATTCATAATACATATCGCACTCTGCTACTACCGAACCCGTTACCGACTTCGCAGATACATATTCAATGCTGGCAGCCTCAAGCTTGTTTGTGTCACGCCCTGATTTTGACCCGCAAATCATAAGCGCCTTCTTCATTTCATCGGAAAAAGGAATGCTGATTGTAAAACTGTCGGCATTTTGGATAACTTCACTTGTAAACCTCTGCGGACGAATCATGGTGATAAACATTGGTCTTTCCCAGCTAAAGCCGATGTAGCCCCAGGAAATGGTCATAGTATTTGTGGTGCCGTCGGCGTTGGTTACCGTTAAGAATGCGCCGCGCTCACTTAAATTCTTCATTGATTCTGACAGGTTTTCGTAAAATTTCATGAATCCTCCTGCTGCTTGACTGAGTATGTGTTTCGTCCTTGAGTGTAGCTGAAAAGCATGGCTGGAGATATCGCCAGCAGAAAAACTACCAAGCTTTGAGGTACAATAGCCTCAAATAGTGAACAAAAAAAAGGGGAGGCACCAGCATGAACGTCTTAGAAACAGTTAAGGAAATTTTATCGGAAAACCTCGATGTTGCGCCTGATGAGGTTAACGAGCAATCCACCTTCGAATCTCTGGGCGTCGATTCACTTGATATGGTCGAGCTTATTTGCGACCTTGAAGAAAAATGTGAGGTTGAGTTTGGCGAACCAGAAGACTTGGTTACCGTTGGAGACCTAGTTACCTACGTCGATGGACTCAAGAGCTAAACCCATCTTCCGTAGTTCCCATTGTCTTAAAAAAGCCTTTCTGCAGGATTCGTTATTACGAATAATTTGCCAGGAAGGCTTTTGTACGCTTGTGCTGAGGATTATTGATGACATCATTGGCTTTCCCCTCTTCAACAATGACTCCATCCTCCATAAAAATAATCCGATCGGCAACATCGCGGGCAAAAAACATCTCGTGAGTAACGATAACCATCGTCATATGCTCATCTGCTAAATCACGAATAACTTTGAGCACATCGCGCGTTAACTCTGGATCAAGCGCACTGGTGGGCTCGTCGAAAAACAATACATCTGGATTAAGCGCAAGAGCACGTGCAATAGCTACGCGCTGCTGCTGTCCGCCAGAAAGCTCACACGGCATCATGTTTTCTTTCTCGGAAAGACCCATCTTTGCAAGCAAAGACTTCGCCTGTGCATACACCTCGTCTTTTGCGCGCTTTTGCACCCGTAGAGGCGCCGAGACAAGATTACGAATCACGGAATAGTGCGGAAACAAATTGAAGTTTTGAAACACAAGGCCAAAGCGCATTTTTGCTTCATGCTGCACCGCATTCTTTGCATATACCGCACGCCCCGCCGCATCATTTTGCGCAACAATCAAATCATCATAGGCAAGATAACCGCTCTCGAATGTTTCGAGCAACGTTGCACAACGAAGCAGGGTTGACTTTCCCGATCCGCTCGGCCCGATGATGCCAAGCACTTCTCCCTTGTCCACCTTCACCGATATATCTTTTAAGACCTGGATATCACCGAAGCTCTTCTTAATATGCTCGAGGCTTACAAGTGGGCGAGAACCAGACACGACAGACCCTTGCGAATCCTTCGAAAGTGAAATTAAGGTTTCGTTGTGAGATGTGGCGTTCTGCTTATTCATGGTAGTAATCCATCTTCTTTTCCACCAGGTTCATGATTCCGGCAACCACAAGGTTGAATACGTAATAGAACACACCAGCAACCGCAAAGGCAACCATAGATTTCTGTGCTGCCGCAATAGCTTTAGCGGTGGTAAACATCTCGGGAACACTCAAGACAAAGGACAACGAAGTATCCTTTACCAAAGTAATAATCTCATTGGTAACTGGCGGCAGTATTCTTTTGACTACCTGCGGAAAAATAATCAAAAAGAAGGTCTGCACCTTCGAGTATCCCAGGACGCTCGAAGCCTCGTATTGCCCGCGTGGAATCGACTGAATGCCGCTTCGATAGATTTCTGCGAAATAAGCTGAGTAATTGATGATGAACGCAATAAGAGTTGCCGGCAGGCGATATCCGTCACCCATGGGAATGCCAAAACCAAAGTAAGGCACGTAGTAAATAACCATGAGCTGCAGCATCAGAGGGGTTCCGCGCATAACAGAGATATAAAACTGTACCAAAAGTGAGAGTGGTTTAAATTTGCTCATGCGACCAAAAGCCACTACCAAACCCAGAGGGAGTGCACCGAGCAGGGTAATGAAAAAGATTTGAAGACTTACAAGAAAGCCTTCGCCCAAAAGAGCCATCATCGTGGCAAATTCCAAACCTCCCCCTTTCATCCCCATCTCGTTTTTTCGAGATTATCAGTGCATCACACACTAACTAACTTGTAGCACTCGCGTCAATAACAATTCTCATTAAAAAATCCGGCCAGGGTGTCCTGACCGGATTTGTTACAGCCCTATCATTACTTATCTACAGGGCACATTACCTGTTTTAGGCCTCAAGGCACCACATATCGTAGCTGATTCCCTGATCGGCATACTTCTCAGCGATAGTCTTAACCGTTCCGTCGGCTACCATCTCTGTTAAAGTCTGCTCAATTTGCCCTGCAAGCTCGTAGTTGCCCAAAAGAACACCAACGCCATAATGCTCAGATGACAGTGGGTCATCCTCGATAATGGTGAACGCATCTTCTTTGCCGGCAATTTGGAACTTAGCTACTGGCAAATCCATAGCTACAGCATCGATTGAGCCACTCTCTAGCTCCATGAATGCCGTGTTGTACTCAGCAACAGTTTGAAGATTCTTGAAAGTTTTCGTAAGAGCTTCTCGTTCTCCGCCAGGCTCGAGGAGATGTAGTGCTGCACTATCGGCTTGAGCCATAACAGTCTTATCAGCCAAATCTTTCAGACCGGTAATACCTGAATCCTTCTTCACAACAATTACCTGGCTATTGTCCATATATGCCGAAGTAAAGGTGTAGGCATCTTCGCGACCCTCCATCGTGAAGCCGTTCCAGATGCAATCAATTGAGCCGCTAGAAAGCTCGAGATCTTTAGCGTCCCAGTTAATGGGCTTGTATTCTACTTCCCAGCCATTACGTTTGCCAACTTCAGCAGCTAGGTCAAGATCGAATCCAGTGAACTCTCCATCATCACCAACATAGCCGTAAGGCGGGAAATCTTGATCAAAACCAACGACGAGCTTCGTGCGCTCCTCGGATTCTGTTGAGGCACTTTCGTTGCCTCCTGAACAGGCGAATAGCACCATGGATGAGAGGCATAAGCCCATAACCACAGTTACCATCATCATTAACCTTTTCTTTACCACAGGTTCCTCCTTGTTACTTTCTTGCAAGTTGTCTCAGACAACTGACCCTTTATTTCATGCAAAATTACTGCACTTTATTGCATTAAAGCAGGAGAAGTATAGCACAGCATCATGCATGATTGACAAAGAGCTCAGGTGATGGGTTCTATCATTCGGGAGCAGGCATGATTACCTGCGTTTTCGCAGATGAGGCTGGCAATAATTACCGAGACAAAAAGCTTATTTATTAGCAGCTACACAGATTGTGTTACGTCCGCGCTCTTTTGCTTTATATAGAGCCGCATCTGCACGACCGACCAACACGTCAAGCTCGATGAACTCCTCGCCCTCAAAAGTTGCATATCCCCCGCTGACCGTAATAGGACGACTGTTATTCTTTGCAGCCACCTCTATACCCGCCTCAGCTACAAGGCGGCGAGTCTGTTCGGCAACTTCGTGTGCTCCTTCTTCACTAGTAAGACGTGCGAGGCACAAGAACTCTTCGCCACCGAACCTGCAAACAATGCCGTCACGTTCAAAGTCAAATCTCTTTTGAATGGTTTTCGAAACAACCTTCAAAACCTCGTCGCCTGCGAGATGCCCATACTCGTCGTTATATTCTTTGAAGAAGTCTATGTCAAACATGAATACAGCAACCTCACCTGGTCGTGAGAGAAAATCACTCCACTCCTCATCGACAATTCCGTAGAATCCCCAACGGTTGTAAAGCCCTGTCAGGCTATCAGTTTTTGCAAGCATGTCGAGACGCTCGTTAGAAACCTCGAGTCGTTTTGAATTGATAAAATTTGCTCGATACATGTCATAGGTTGCATAAGCCATAAATGAAACGAGCAGAGTCATAATCAAAACGTTTGCCCAGGTGTCAGTTAGTAAAATTATATTGAAAATGTTTGAATCATCACCTGCCACCACAAGAAGAGTGATGGTAATTCCAAAAAGCACAGCAATCGAAGCGAAGCATTGGGCAGGCGACATGATTACGAAGAATCCAAGTAAGATAAGCGCAATAACAAAGGAGTTAATTCCAGCTTCAGATTCGATGTTGAAGTATAAAAAGACCATTTGAATTGCGCAATATAGATACAGCAGCGTGAACGGCAAAACCTTACGAAAGGTGCGATTTTTTAAATGCCCTTTGCGCACCACCAGGCTAATAATGAGATATATGATGCCAACAGTAAGCGTGAACAAGGAGAGGAGCACGTACTTCATGATGTCAGTTTCGCCACCTGAATCGTCCGTGCTTGGCTTCATGATATTGAGTACGTTAAGAAATACCTGCACTGCAATAATGAACACTGACAGCATCAAAGTTCGAGTAAGATTGGTCTCTATTTTTTTGTCGCTGAACTCTTTGCGATATTCAACAGGCACCTGCCCGCTCAAGCGCTCAACAATAGTGCGCCTCTGATGAGAGGTTGTTTCAGCCTTTTCCACGTTGTCCCGCTCTCTATTACGTAACCCATCAAACGCCTTCTTATGAATTCATGTGCTCAATTGACTTGAGGGCTGCCTGCCCCAAAACCCCGAATTGCGTATGCGTGTCTAATAAGATTATCGGCCCAAACGCTCAACCACCAGTTTTATACGTAAGCGCCGTTCATCCACCTAACCCATAGGTATCACAATATCAAAGTAGAGTGCCTGTGGCAAAGAAAAGAACTAAAAACAGAAATAGGGCTTATAAAGTGTTACGCGAAAGAGTATAATATCCACAGATTCCGGAGGAATGCACGAGCTTCGGTACTATGAGAAGGGCTTTGTTTTTTGGAGGGGACAGAGCCCTTCGTGCTGTTCGAAGCTTTTTGCGCTGCAGCTTGCCACGTGGCAAGCTGCACTTGCGCAGACCTATCCACCTTGAGCGGTTTCTCCAAATTCGGCCTCGCTTGTCCAAGAAGCTCGATAGTGCGTGATTTGAGAATGCAGGCAACAAGCAAATACCTACAAAACATCGGATATAGGCGTGTTTTTGAAACTTCGCTCGTCTTTGGAGCGCGCACTATCGAAGATTTCTGCCTCGGCTACCGGCAAGACACACCACTACGCGTTCTTAGCTTCGAGCCGAACCGCTTCAACCGCAGACATGAGTTCTTGCTTGGAGTGTACGCCCGTCTTCACGAAAATATTCTTCGTATGAGTACGCACGGTGTTCTTCGAAATATAGAGTTCTTCGGCGATATAGGGCGTATCGCGCCCGCGCGCTAGTAGAAGAAGAACCTCACCCTCCCTTTTTGAAAGGCCAAATTTCTTACTAATTTCGGCACACTGATCTTCAATTCTATAGACAACACTTGCTTCGGGAACAGCAACTGTCTCGTTGCCGCTTTCGGAAGCCTTGCCTTTCGAACGCCGAGATGTGATTGGAACGAGAGTTAATGCATACAGAGCCACCAGCGCAATAATAAGCAACTGATTTGATCCCAGCCCCTCTTCAGGGTTCAAAAGCAAGCCAACAACAGAACCTAGTAGCGAAGCCGTGTAAACACCACCGGCGAAAAAGCCATATACACATACAGGGTGAATGCTTTGCTTGCGCGCTTCTCTGATGCAGGTGATAACCATCAATGAAGAGGCGATTGAAAACACCAGGAACACCGCTGACACAAACACGTTCACGTAGGTTCCACCTAGGAAAGGTAGCAGCAAGTAGACTGTTGCTGTGATAGGAAACATCACCTGATAGACCCTGTCCATGGTGATTTTTGCGAAGTGGTAACGCCAAAGAATAACAAGAATAACTGCCGAAACAAAAAGCCCGAGCATGTTAAGCGTATTAACTCCTGCCATAAACTCTAAATCGAGAACCCCGTGCGCTCGTACTAAGCCCGCAATAAAGGCAGAGAGCGCAACGCAAACAAGAGGTCGCCACAAAGTTTTGCAAGCTGATTTTCCTTCGGCTATGCGATTGCGCAAATCTAGTTTGTACATAGGGTGAGAGAAATCCTCGCTCCGAGAGACAAGATACAAAAGGAGCAGACTTACTGGAAGCAGGATAAAGGCGGTAGCCCAAAACGTGTATTCATCGGGCAAAATAGACAAACAGATATAAAGAACTGCTGAGATGCCAGCCGCGAGGATAACCACGATACCCGCTGAGTATACATTTCTGTTTGCCAATACCCTTTGAAACGAGCAAAAGACAATGCCGCAGCCTGCGCCAAATGAAAACCCTAAAAGGAGCCTGATTGCCAGTGGCGTTCCCTCAGTCTGATCCAAAAAGACGAGCGCAATCCCTCCAACAACAAGCAAGACGCAGCACAAGGGTATGAAAAAACGACCAAATCGATCTGAGCTGAAAAAAGTTAAAATGCCAGCCACAAATAAACTCAAAGGGAAACAAATGTTGCGAACCAAGAAATCTGCAATGAGGACAAAATCCTGATGATGCTCTCCATCAAGCACGACCACATAACCGCCCCATAAAAGCGCTGACGTGCTTACCAGAAACATTCCGTAGGCTAGCGCCATAACGAATTGCTTCGCATTCAGAAGAGTGCTCTTTTCTGCCGCCATCATATCCCTCCAAGGGCATTATACCGAGCCTTTCACCGAGACCCTATTATGGCAGCGTGAAAAGGGGAAATTTCTTAGGAATCTGTCTAAACTCAGAAAATCACGCATCATGCATGAGGTTTTATCAAGCCATTTCTGCAAAACTAAGAGCAATGTTCGTCAGAAATGACACGAGGATATTAGGAGGGTATTATGGGAGAAATTGCAAGGCGTGACTTTTTGAAAGGTGCAGCCGTTAGTGCTGCAGGTGTTGTTGCGGCAGGGTCACTCGTTGCCTGCAGCAGCGGATCGGGCTCATCAAGTTCGAGCTCAAGCTCTGGCTCAAGTGGTGGACTCAACTCGCTCGACCAAAAGTGGAGTTTTGAAGTTGCACCAGATCCAATTCCTGAAAGCGATATCACCGAAACTATTGAAGCTGACGTTATCGTCGTCGGCGGCGGCATATCCGGTCTCGTAAGCGCAATGTCGTGCTTAGAAAACGGATTGGATGTTGTGCTGATTTCTGCATCAAAAGCAGCGGTTTCGCGCGGCGGATCAAACAACGCGGTTTACTCTTCAGTGATGCAGGAACTCGGATTGCCCAGACAAGATCCCGAGTGGTTCTATCGCAAAGAGTATGTTGCAAACGCTGGAAACTATAAACCTGGCTTCTGGTACAAGTTCTATAACAACAGCGAAGAGGCTATGAGCTGGGTCATCGAAAAAGCAACTGCTGCTGGAATCAAAACAACCATCGAGAGTGGACCGAAATACGAGTATCCTGACCCAATGTGGACTCCACCAGCAGCTCACTCATTCTATGTTGACGACAGCGAGCTCGAAGCAGAAGTTGGAACAGGTCAGCCTCATATCGCCAAAGAATTTGCACGTCTCGTTGCCGAAGATCTTGGCGGTAAGATTTATTGGGAAACTAAGGGCGAGCAGCTTGAGCAAGATAGTAGCGGACGTGTAGTTGCCGTTATTGCTTCTGACACCGACGGTGCTTACAAGAAATATGCTGGATCGAAGGCTGTCATCCTTGCAACCGGAGACTTCTCACACGATGAAGAGATGATGACGAAATTCTGCCCAGCCGCCGTTAAGCTCTGCGATTTCACCACTGAAATCAACTACGACCAAGGTCTTTGGATGGGCGGACTCATGCCTGGAGACGGCCAGAAAATGGGTCTGTGGGTTGGAGCTGCGTGGCAGAGGTCAGAGACCAACGTCATGATGCTTGGTCGACCAAACCTTCCCTGCGATCAGCCCTACACATCTCACACTGGCTTAATGGTAGACAACACGGGAAGTCGTTTCATGAACGAAGATGTACTTGGAGGCCTTGCCTGCGCAACAATCATGGAATGCCCCGAGGGCGTTGCCTATCCAATCTGGGGAACTAATCGCGCTGCTGCGGGTATGCCCTGGGGCAAGCCGAACGCCGTATATGGCACTGACTTTGCTTCAGCAGAAGAGTTCATCGAAACTTGGGATACGGATGCTTACGGATTCGGTGTTATCAAAAATGATACGCTGGAAGGTCTCATTGCAGATCTTGGCCTCCCTGCTTCAACCATCGACACCGTCAAGCGCTACAACGAGCTATGCGCATCAGGCAAAGATACTGATTTCTACAAATCAGCTTCCAAGATGATTCCTGTTACCGATGGACCGTTCTATGGCTGCGAATTCAAACCTGGATTCCTCACCTCTCTTGGTGGTCTTCGTACCAACCTCGGCTTGCAAGTATGCAACGACGCCGATGAGCCTATTCCCGGTCTGTTCAATGTGGGATCGATGATTGGTGATTTATATTCCGGAACCTACACTTTCGCGATGGAGGGCATCAACTATGGCATGGCCTGTATTACCTTGCCTTACGTGCTTGGAAAAGAACTTGGCAGCGGTAAATTTGACTAAGCTATAGCAATCAATGAGGTTTTGCGTGCCCCTCCCTCAAAGCGCGCAGGACCTCATCAGTATCGTGGCTTATAGGACAAAAAGTGTGTCCGTTTTTGGGGTATCACCACAGGTGGTACCCCCTTTTTAGGTCGTTTAAAATCTAGAAACCAAATTTCTCACTCGGACAAAAAGTGTGTCCGATTATTCGCG
>JBMNSJ010000055.1:0-10980 GCA_050945135.1 Raoultibacter sp. | reverse complement strand
ATGATAATTTAACCAATAATCCATGTGAGTAATGAGAACGATTTTTAAACAGAGTAAACTAGTAATTTTTATAGTATGAACAGCAAAAAAGAAAGTTTTAAACATTTAAACCGTGCTTATTATTCTTATTATTCTAAATATATAAAAGGTAGGGAAGGAACAAAATGAAAATTAGTATTAGTCAAACTGAATTACAAAATGCAGTTTCGGTTGTGGCGAAAGGATTATCCTCTCGTTCAACTCTCCCTATTCTTTCTGGAATACTATTGCAGGCTTCACAAGATCAAATAATTTTTCAAACGACAGATTTGGATAAGTCTATTAAATACTCTTGTGATGCATTAATTGAAGAAGAGGGAGAAATTGTAGTCCCAGGAAAACTCTTTTCTGAAATTGTAAAAAATTTACCAGATGCCGCTGTATCTATTAATGTAGAAGGGGAGAGCGCTATTATTACGTGCAATTCCTCCTCATTCTCAATTAAGACGCTGCCTGCTCAAGATTTTCCTGGCTTTCCTAAAGTGGAAACATATCAACATATTGAAATACCTTTTGATGTTTTTTCTTCTATGGTTAAGAAAGTATCTCGTGTTGTTTCAAAAGATGAGAGCCGAGCAATTCTTACTGGTATTTTAATTTCATTAGAAAATAATCATCTCAAGCTTGTTGCTACTGATTCATACCGCCTTGCAATCACTGAAGCTGATATTGAAAGAAATGAAAATTCTAGTTTTGAGGCAGTTATAGCTGGATCTTTTCTTTCAGAAATAACATCTCTTCCTCGTATGAAAGAACCAATCTCCCTTGCTCTTTCAGAAAACCAAGTAATAGTGAAATATCAAAATACTGTTTTTGTTAATCGACGAATTGAAGGTTCTTTCCCTAATTACAGACAACTTCTCCCGGAATCTTATGAAGCTAAAATAGATATAGATACACAGCAACTTATAGCTGCAGTTCGAAGAATATCGCTTTTAGATACGGTTTCAGCGCCAATACGTTTTGATTTTAATAATGCAACACAAACGGTTCAATTATCTTCAATTGCTCAAGATGTTGGCAGCGCTCAAGAAACACTTAGTTGTGAAATTGAAGGCGGCGATAACGAAATCGCCTTTAATTATGCATACGTGTTAGATGGTTTAACAGCTGCGGCGAGCGAGAATATTTCTATAGAAATTCAAAATTCTGCCAAGCCAGGTATATTAAAAACAGAAGAATCTGAAAAATTCCTTTATCTTATTATGCCTGTACGACTCTCATAAATATTCGTCTTCTATGACGCTAACGATAAAAAATATAAGTTTAGAAAATTTTCGAAATTATACAAAGTATTCTTTGTGTGATATTGGAAGTCTTACTATTTTTATAGGTCCCAATGCAATCGGTAAAACAAACCTTTTAGAAGCAATATATCTTTCTACTTCGTTGTCCACTTTCAGAAATGTGCCAGCAAAGCAACTCATAAAATGGAATGAAAGAACGGCGAAAATTAAAGCAGATTTAGTAAGTGACTCAAGGAATTTATCACTCGATCTTTCAATAGGAGAAAATGGAAAAGAATTTAATCTAAATGGTAAAAAAAAGACTACGAAAGAACTTCGAGGATTATTGCCTTCTGTTTGTTTTTTACCCGATGATCTTACTCTTATAAAAGGATCTCAGAGTGTAAAAAGAAAAACGATAGATAATTTTGGAATACAGGCGTCACGTAACTATCACACGATAAAAAAAGATTACGAAAAAATACTTCAACATAAGAACTCGTTATTAAAAGAAGAATCTGAAAGAAATATGACAGAGCTTATTGAAGCGGTGAATCAAACTTTAGTAACTACAGGAACACAGTTTTATTTATATAGAAAGGCCTTACTTTCTCAATTAGAACCTTATATTACTAAGCATTATGAGATTATTTCCGGGCGAAAAGAGGAAATAACAATTTCATATATCCCTTCATGGTGCGATATAAATTTCTTATCTATGGAAGAGAATAAGGAGAGAATTACAGATCAGTTTATATCATCGTTATATGAAAAATATAATGAAGAAAGAAGAAGAGGGATGTCTCTTATAGGGCCCCATGCCGATAAAATTGAGTTTTATATTAATGGAAGAGATATGACAGTTTACGGAAGTCAAGGTCAACAAAGGTCGCTCGTTCTTAGTATAAAGCTTGCTGAAGTAGAGGTTCTACAAGATATCACCGGCCAAAAACCTATCCTTCTTCTCGATGATGTTATGAGTGAATTAGATAAAGAGAGAAGAACCGCGCTTCTTTCATTTATTCAGGATGATATTCAAACTTTTATTACCACAACAAATTGCGAATATTTTTCCGAAGAGCTTCTTAATAGCGCACGTGTGATAGATTTTTCAGAACAAAGTACTAAGGTGTAATTATGGGACAGCTTTCAACTGGGATAAGGAAAGTAATAGCCTCCCTTGGAGGAGATGAGGAAATAGCGAAAAAAGCGCACCGCGCTGCCCAAGTAAGAGAAATGTGGGCAAGCTGCGTTGACCCAGTATTTCTTGACCACACTAATTCTGTTTATATCTTAAAAGAAAAAGAAGGCAAAATACTGATTGTGTATGTTGATGAAAGTATTTATGCTGCAGAACTAAACGCGAGAAGAGAGCTTATAAAATTAAAATTTCTACAAACCTTTAATGAAGATATAGAAGAGTTTAGGATTTTAATTTCACGTGGTAATTATAAGAAAAATTACCCCTACAAAAATAAAAAGGGTGAAAAGATTAAGTCTCCTCGAGAGTTAACAAAAGAGGAAATTAAGCAAATAGAAGAAATAGCCAAAATCGTTGAAAATGAAAAAATTCAAGAGTCGCTCAAGCAGGCAATGATTTCTGACTGGCAATGGAGAAAAAGAGAAGACTAAAAATTCAATACACGCGATTTTAAGAGCAAATTTATAGCTATAATACAAAAAATCTCACACAAGCAACATTCTGTGCCTTAAAAGCCTTCACAAATACCTCAAACACAATATAAAGTGGGCGTACGATACCAAGCTATGATATAATTCTGTGGTTGGTAAAACCCAAACCATTCTTACATAACGTAGTTTAAAAGGAGCAGCTCTGTGACACAGACAAAACCGAACAATTATGGTGCTGGCGAGATTCAGGTTCTTGAAGGGCTTGAAGCTGTTAGAAAAAGACCAGGTATGTATATCGGTTCAACAGGTCCACGGGGTCTTCATCATCTCGTTTACGAAGTGGTAGACAATTCGGTAGATGAAGCACTTGCTGGATACTGTGACAAAATCGAAGTGTGGCTTAATGAAGATAATTCTGTAACCGTTGCCGATAACGGTCGTGGAATTCCAATTGAAAAACACCCGAAAGAAAAAATACCCACCGTTGAAGTAGTACTCACAATTCTTCATGCAGGAGGAAAGTTTGGTGGAGAAGGGTATAAAGTTTCCGGTGGTCTTCATGGTGTAGGTGTTTCTGTAGTTAATGCTTTATCTTCTCGTCTTGAAGCGCGGGTTCGTCGAGACGGAAGCGAGCATATGATTTCCTTTAAACAAGGAAAGACGGATGAAAAACTTCACCGTGCGGGGTCTGCAAAAACTGATGGAACAAAAATCACCTTTTGGCCTGACCCGGAAATATTTACTGAAACCACCATTTTTGACTACGATACGCTTGCAAACCGTTTCCGCGAAATGGCTTTCCTTAACAAAGGACTAAAAATTATTCTTCATGATATGAGGGAACTCGATGATGAAGGAAACCCAAAAAGTGAGGTATTCCAATACGCCGGCGGTATTCAAGACTTTGTAAAGTGGCTCAACACAGGTAAAGAAACCCTTAATAAGCCAATTTATTTTGAAGTCGAGAGTACTGATGGAACCGTTGAAGTTGCAATGCAGTGGACAACCTCATACTCTACTAACTCAGTTTTAGCTTTTGCAAACAACATTAATACTCATGAAGGTGGAACTCATCTTGATGGATTTAAACAAGCAGTAACAAGAACGATAAATGATTATGCTCGGTCAAAAGGAATCCTTAAAGAAAAAGATAGTAATCTTTCAGGAGACGATACACGTGAGGGTCTAGCTGCTATTATCTCGGTCAAGCTGCATGATCCGCAATTTGAGGGTCAGACAAAAACAAAACTTGGTAATACTGAAATCCGTGGTCTGGTCCAAAACGCGGTAACGCAAGGACTTGCTGAGTTCTTAGAAGAAAACCCTAAACCAGCAAAGCGAATAGTTGATAAAGCATCTCAAGCATTAAAAGCCCGTGAGGCAGCAAGAAAAGCCCGCGAAATGACGCGCCGAAAAAATGTCTTAGATTCATTTGCTCTTCCAGGAAAACTTGCAGACTGTTCGAGTAGAAATGCATCAGAGTCCGAAATATTTATTGTAGAGGGCGACTCTGCAGGTGGATCTGCAAAACAAGCACGAGACAGAAAATTCCAAGCTATTCTTCCTTTACGCGGCAAAATTTTAAACGTTGAGAGGGCAGGTCTTCACCGTTCTTTATCCTCGGATACGATTTCTTCGCTCATTACTGCGATTGGAACAAATATTGGAGAAGATTTTGACGCAGAACAAGCTCGTTATCATCGCATTATTATCATGACTGATGCAGACGTTGACGGAGCGCATATTAGATGTCTTCTCCTTACGTTCTTTTATCGTTATATGCCAGAATTAATTAATCGTGGATATATCTATATTGCTCAACCTCCGCTTTATGGTCTAAAAAAGAAAAACTCGAGGTCAATCAAAATTGATCAATACCTCTACAACGAAGAGTCTTTAAAGAAAGCTCTTAGCGAGCTGGACAATCCCGACAAATTTGATATCCAGAGATATAAAGGTCTCGGCGAAATGGATCCCGAACAATTATGGGAAACAACCATGGAGCCCGAAACAAGAACCTTGTTGCAGGTAAACATTGAAAACGCGGCAGAAGCAGAGCGAGTGGTGAGTGATTTAATGGGCAATCAGGTTGAGCCCAGAAAAGAATTCATCCAAAAGCGTGCCAAAGACGTCCGTTTCCTCGACATTTAATAAAGGAGCATGAAAGTGCCTGACGATACTCAATCACCAGATTCAGAACTAGAGAACAATACCAACGTACTCTCAGCCGAACTCGAAAAGGAGATGCAAAGCTCCTTTCTAGAATACTCGATGAGTGTTATTGTTTCGCGTGCACTTCCTGATGTGCGCGATGGATTAAAACCGGTACATCGCAGAATTCTATACGCCATGAACGAAAGCGGTATTACACCAAGTCGTCCTCATTCAAAATCAGCTCGTACCGTTGGAGACGTCATTGGTAAGTACCATCCCCACGGCGACTCCGCAGTTTACGATGCAATGGTTCGTCTCGCGCAACCGTTTTCTATGCGCTTACCCTTAGTTGATGGTCATGGAAACTTTGGATCAATCGACGGCGATAGTGCTGCAGCAATGCGCTACACCGAAGCGAGACTTGATAAAGCAGCAATGGAGCTCATGCGCGACCTTGACAAGGAAACGGTAGATTTTCAACCAAACTATGACGAGCGACTTGAAGAGCCTAAAGTATTACCTGCTCGCTATCCAAATCTTCTCGTCAATGGTTCATCAGGTATTGCGGTTGGAATGGCCACTAATATTCCCCCTCACAACCTTGGTGAAACAATTGATGCCGCTTGCATGCTTTTAGATAATTCCGAGGCAAACACTGCTGACTTAATGAAAGCTTTACCTGGTCCAGATTTCCCCACAGGCGGAATAATTATGGGTCGTAAAGGAATTCTTGATGCATATGAAACAGGTCGAGGCTCTTTAACCGTACGCGCAAAAAGCAGCGTTAAAGAAGGAAAAAATGGAAGAAGCTCCATTGTAATTTCGGAGATTCCTTATCAGGTTAACCGCCAAAAGCTTCTCGAAAAACTCGGCGAGCTTGTCCGCGACAAAAAGCTACCCGAAATTTCAAATATTCACGACGGCGCTGATCGCCATGGAATTGATATTATTATCGATCTCAAATCAAATGCAATTCCGCAGGTTGTTCTAAACAAGCTCTACAAACATACGCAATTACAAGTAGGCTTCGGTATTATCATGCTGGCTCTCGTAAATGGTGTACCAAAAGTATTGTCTCTCAAAGAAATGCTCCAGTATTATCTGGAACATCAAGAAGAAGTAATTGTTCGTCGAACTCGCTACGAGCTTACAAAAGCAGAAGAACGAGCGCATGTACTCGAGGGTTATATCATAGCGCTCGATAATATCGACGAAGTAATTAAAATAATTCGTGCTTCTGATACCGACAGTGAAGCGAGCACGCGTCTCCAAGAGCGTTTCGGTTTGTCTAAAAAGCAAACAGATGCAATTCTCGAAATGCGTCTTCGTCGTCTAACAGGCCTCGAAAGAAATAAAATTGAGGACGAACTACGCGAGCTGCTTGGAAAAATTGATTTTTACAGACGAGTATTGTCTGATGATGCCTTGGTTCGTGAAATTATCAAAGAAGAGCTGCTTGAAATCAAAGACAAATTCAATACACCTCGACGCACACGCTTATCGGAGGCTGCGAAAGATCTGGATGTAGAAGATTTGATTGCCGATGAGGAAATGGTAGTTACTGTTACAAAATCAGGCTACGTAAAACGACTTCCTATTAGCACTTACCGTCAACAAAAGCGCGGTGGAAAAGGAATGCAGGCAGTTAACTTAAAAGACAATGACTTTGTCGAGCATCTTTTTATCGCATCAACTCATGCGTACATGCTGTTCTTTAGTACTAAAGGAAAAGTATATCGCTTAAAAGTGTATGAACTCCCTGAAGCATCCCGCCATGCGCGTGGAACCGCAATCGTGAATCTTCTTCCGCTTGCGAAAAACGAAACTATATCAGCGGTTATTGCAACTAAAGATTTCCCTGAGGAAGAATATCTTATGTTTGCAACGGAGCACGGTATGGTGAAGAAGACTTCGATGAGCCTGTACGATCGAACACGCCGCGACGGACTGATAGCTATTAATCTTAAAGAAGACGATAGTCTTATCACAGTAAAGAGAGTTGCACCGGGCGAGCATGTCATGATGGTATCGTCTGCCGGTAAAGCAATATCTTGGAGTGAAGAAGAGGCTCGCGCTATGGGCCGCGACACGATGGGCGTTCGTGGAATGAATGTACCTGATGGAGCACGAGTTCTTGGAATGGAAATTGCGCGCCCCGAAACCGATTTATTTGTTATCACCGAAAAAGGTTATGGAAAAAGGACTCCCACCAGTGAATATCCTCTTCACCATCGCGGAGGACAGGGTGTCTTTACAATAACCATGACCGACAAAAAGGGCTTACTTGCTGCAATGAAAGTTGTGAAAGAAGACGACGAACTTATGATTATTTCAGAGGAAGGCGTAATCGTTCGCACGGCAGCATCAGGAGTATCACAACTCGGGCGCTCGACCCAAGGTGTTCGTGTTATGAACGTGTCTGATAAAGACAAGGTAACTGCTGTAGCCATCGTAAATAATGGAAAAGCGGATAAAGAGTAGTCTTAAAAAAATAGATTGGTGAATGTCCTCCATGCAAGCGTGGAGGACATTTTTTTACAAGAATGAAAAGAGTAGAGGGAAACAAAGGAGTATCGCGTGGTTATTCGCCTAGAGAATAAGTGCGAGAAGTAAAACCTTATGCTTCGAAATCTTCTGGAGCAAGTCCTTCGATAAACTCGTGAAAAGCCTCAATTTCTTCTTCTGCAACAGGTGATTTATTAAAAGCATATACAAAAGAAGATTTTTCAAGCACATCTTCAGCTATAAACATCGGCGCTTCTTGACGCACCGCTAGCGCAAGGGCATCGCTTGGGCGTGCATCAAGCTCTAGTAAGCGATTATGTTGACGCAGGACGAGCTTGGCATAAAACGTTGTGTCGTTAACATCATGAATGAACACATGGTCGATTGTGGCATCGAGGTTAGTAAGCGCATCAAGAAAAAGATCATGGGTCATAGGGCGAACAAAGCGAGCTTTTTCGAGAGCGATTCCCATTTGAGTAGCCTCATTAATGCCAATCCAAATAGGCACAACTCGAACACCTTTAGTGGACTCTTCATTTTCTATAGGTTGGAGGACAATAATAGAAGGCGAGGGAGCACTAGCAACAATTAACGTTTGTATACGTACAGGTATCATCGTGCCTCCTTCGTTTCGCGCTTTGCCCGCGGTGATGCGAGACCTCATTTCTTATACTAGCAGAAGCCCCCCTCCCAACAACAAGAACATAGACTTGTATACCAGACGAAGACGATTCGACACATGGATTCCCAAGTAAATCTCTGTGTATTTGCCTGCTGAATGTGGCAGGCAAATAGAATTTCAATATGTTATGCTAGCGGGTAGGGACTAGGGAAAAAGGAGCACATGAAGAGTAGGATTGTTCTTGTTGATGACAGCAAATCAAACCTTGTAGTTGGAAAGAATGTTCTTTCAGAAAAATACGAGGTTTATTCTGTTGCATCTGGAGAAAGATTCTTTAAGCTTCTTGATCACGTTACTCCAGATTTAATTCTTCTCGATATCGAAATGCCCGGGATGAACGGCTTTGAAGTGCTTGAACGTCTACGCAAGATGAAGCAATTCGATGATATTCCCGTCATTTTTCTTACAGGCAAATCAGATCCAAATAGTGAACTTGATGGCTTATCGCTTGGTGCAGTCGACTATATTACCAAGCCATTTTCACCGCCATTGTTATTAAAGCGCATAGAGCTTCATTTGCTGTTGCAAGACCAAAAAAAGGAGCTGCAGGGCTTTAATGAAAATCTTCAAGATATGGTCGAGCAAAAAACTCAGACAGTAACAGAATTACAAAACGCTATTATTCAGGGTGTAGCAGAAATCGTTGAGTTTCGTGATGATGTTACCGGCGATCATATTGAGAACACCCAGCAGTATCTTGCCTTGCTGTTAGATGCTCTGCGTGAAAACGGCGCCTATGCTGATGAGCTTGCTTTATGGGAAAGCGAGTTCTTCCTACCTTCGTCGCAATTCCATGATGTTGGAAAAATTACCGTTTCGGACACCATTTTGCTTAAGCCGGGACGTTTGACCGACGAAGAGTTCGATCTTATTAAAGAACACACCACAAAGGGAGTCGAGATTATTCAGCATATCGCCCGTAAAACAGACGAAATTGGGTTTTTGAAATATGCTGAAGTCTTTGCAGAAACACACCATGAGAGATGGGACGGAAAAGGATATCCACGGGGAACAAAAGAATTGGAAACTCCTTTACCAGGTCGTATGATGTCGGTTGTTGATGTGTACGATGCCTTAGTATCTGATAGGCCTTATAAAAAAGCTTTCACGCACGAAGAGGCGATGGATATTATTGCCGAGGGAAGAGGCACACAGTTTGACCCTCTCTTAGTTGATCTGTTTTTGTCTATCGGAGATAAAGTTAAAGCTTCAACACGTATTAGCATAAACGGTGATTCATCTTCAGTGAAACGACTTGATTGATAGGTTTAGTTTAAGGACAGAAGCACTCGATCGATAACAAGAATCGCTTCCTCATAATCAGACAACAGAATATGGTCGTTGATTTTAATGAGGGCTGAATCAACCTCTTTACCCCATGTTCCTGTCGATATTTTTTCCAAAATACTATCGACTTCGCTGATGTTGTACTCGGCTAAAGCTTTCTTGAGGGCTTCCAGCAAAGGGGTGATTTTTGTGGGATCCTGACTTGCTTTTTCGTCTTTTTCAAGCACCCTGTTTGCAACTGAAATAAACTCTTCGATACTGGACATCAAAACAGGATTGTACTTTGCGATATATTCAAAGTCTTCGCGGTTTCCCGCTTCTTCTAAAAACCGAGCTTTTTCTGAAATAACATGTGCGCCCAAAGTTGCTCCAGCACCTTTTATGCCATGTACCTTTGTTGTGAAAAGAGATAAGTTATCAAAAGTGGTGTCGACATTAAATTCCTGAACGAACGTGCTGCAATCGTCTACAAAAGACGAAAGTACGGGAAGATAGGTGCTTACTGAACCACCGGTCATAAGAAGACCTTGCTTGATGTTAACTCCGGGGATTTCGAAGGCTACGCTTTCCAAAACATGCTCTGATGTTTGGCTGTGTAGTTTCTTTTTATCGTCAGGAAGCCACTTGTCTAAGACGGCATTAAGCCGTGCAAGTTCGATTGGTTTCGCGAGAAAATCATCGAAGCCGCTTTCAAGAAAGATTTCTTTCATGCCCGAAACGGCGTTTGCGGTAAGGGCAATAATTGTGAGTTCGTCGCCTTTTATCTTTCTGATTTCTGCGGTAGCTTCGACGCCATCCATTCCGGGCATCATATGATCCATGAACACAATATCGTAATCTGCTTCTTGTACCATGTTGATGGCGTCCTCGCCGCGGGTGCATTTGTCGATGGTCATCTGGGATGGCTTCATTAAAGCTTCGGCAACACGAAGGTTCGTGTAAATATCGTCAACAATTAGCACACGAGCAGAAGGAGCCTCGAAGTCGATAATATTTTCCTTCTTTGTATAAGAATTTGTGCTGCTTTCTCCTTTTAAAAGAGTAGCCATTGAGATAGTAGTAATAGGCTGAGGAAGAATTTGTACGTCAGGTAGCCTAATTATCGAATTTACGCCCGAAATTACTATAAATTTAGGACAAGCTTCTTGGTTTTCAATAAGAGAACGAACCTCATCAAAGACCTCGTGAGAAGTAAGCGCGTGAGTGTAGGTGCCTGAATGAATCGTTTTTGAAAAATCTTCAGACGTCAACACAAGCGTGTGTTGGATGGCAAGGTCATTCAGGATTTCTTGCGCTGATTCAGCTAAGGAAGCGTCTTCCAGAAAAACGGGGCTCCGGACAAAAAGTTGGACTCTTTTGAGTCCGGATTGGAGTCCGAAGATGTTTAGCCAAGAAGATAAGCTGATAGCCTTAGATCTCTACTTTTCAACCAAAACAAGAATACCCCTTGCCCGC
>JBMNSJ010000054.1:0-12633 GCA_050945135.1 Raoultibacter sp. | reverse complement strand
CGGCCTGAGCATGGCACGCGAAGAAGTCGCACGTCTGCGGGATATTTCATTCGATTTAGTCCTGCAAGATCGGCACCTGCATAGGTACACCAGTTGCAACAAAAGGCTAAAATCTTTGGTTTCCATTCTTCGGAACTTTGCGCTTCCTGAACGGGGGTTTCTTGTTTCTCCAAGTCGGTTTCTACAGACATAGAGCATCAACCTCCTGTAATATTTGTTCGTTGGTGAAGCCAAGAAGGTCGAGCGCACTTGCGCGACAAATTGCTGTACAAGCTCCGCAGCCTTGGCACAATCCAGAGTTGACGGTAGCGAGCTTACGGGTGACCTTCACTGAGTTTTCGCGACGTTCGACGGTTTCTATAGAGATAGCGCCATAAGGGCACACTCCCACGCAATCGCCGCAGCCACGACAGTTTACTTCGTTGACATAGCTAATCATGGGATTCGACTCGAGGGAATCGTGATTAAGGAGTCCGATTACCTTTGCTGCAGCAGCAGAAGCTTGGGCAACAGAATCAGGGATGTCTTTTGGTCCTTGGGCGGTACCTGCCAAGAAAACGCCTGCAGTATTGGTTTCGACGGGACGCAGCTTTGGATGCGCTTCGGTAAGCCAGCCATCAAGGTCGCGCGAAACACCAAACAAGCGGCCAACTTCTGCAGCTGTTTCTTGAGGCTCCATGGCAGTGTCGAGAACAACAAGATCGGCAGTGACTGAGACTACTTTGCCTGAGAGCGTATCTTCACCTACGCATACGTACTGATCGCCCTCGCGATAAATCTTTGAAACGCGCCCACGAATGTAATTGGCCCCGTCCTCAAGGGTGTTCATGTAAAACTCGTCATAGCCTTTGCCTGGCGTTCGTACATCCATATAGAAGACATAGACTTCGCTATCCTCGATTTTGTCGAGGAATTGATGGGCGTGCTTGGCGCCATACATGCAGCAAGCACGTGAGCAGTAGCTTTTTCCCTTGTGCGGATCACGTGAGCCAACACATTTAATCATTACGCAGGTCTTAGGCTCTTTTCCGTCGGATGGACGGACAATGTGACCCTCGGTGGGCCCTGAAGCGTTAACAAGACGCTCAAAAGCTAGACCGTCGATGACATCGGGGTAGGCGCCGCCACCGTATTCGCCGTACAGCTTTGTCCAGTCGATGAGCTCGTAACCTGTTGCTAAGATGACCGCGCCAAACTCTCTGCTTGTGACTTTGTCTTGGTCTTCAAAATTGATGGCGTTGAGCGTGCAAACTTTTTCGCACACGGAGCACTTTTTGCCTTCGCCAAGCTTTCGGCAATGCTCTGCATCAATCGTTGGTTTACTGGGAACAGCCTGCGGAA
Organism: Raoultibacter sp.; assembly: GCA_050945135.1. Lineage (GTDB taxonomy): Bacteria > Actinomycetota > Coriobacteriia > Coriobacteriales > Eggerthellaceae > WRIS01. The sequence goes on along the minus strand of JBMNSJ010000054.1, from coordinate 11,292 downwards.
ACATCTTGTAGATTGCTTTGCGGGTTGTGAGACCACGCTCAAACTCGCTTGAGACTTTCGCGGGACATTTTTCCTCGCAGAGGCCACATCCAGTGCAGACGCTGTGGTCGACATACTTTGCTTTTTCGCGAATCTCAACGGTGAAGTTGCCAATATATCCGGTTACACTTTCGACTTCGCTTGAGCTTAAGATTTCGATATTTGGGTGAGATCCCGCTTCGTTCATTTTTGGAGCACAGATACACGCCGAGCAATCCATGGTGGGGAAGGTCTTGTCGAGCATGACCATCTTTCCTCCGATGGAGGATTCTTTCTCAACGATAGTTACCGGATAGCCAGCATCGGCAATATCGATAGCTGCCTGAATACCGGCGATGCCGCCACCTATGACAAGCACACTTTTGGTAAGTGGAATCTCGCTTGTGTAGAGAGGCATATTGCGGTCGACTTTGGCAACTGCCATGCGTACAAGATCGATTGCTTTTTCCGTACCGATATCTTTATCTTTGTGGACCCACGAACACTGCTCACGAATATTGGCAATTTCAAGCATGTAGGGGTTCACCGAGGTCTCGCTGAGCATTTTGCGGAAGGTTTGTTCGTGCATACGTGGCGAACACGATCCGATAACAATGCGATCAAGCTGGTTTTCTTCGATAGCTTCTTTGATTGAAAACTGTCCAGGCTCCGAACAGCTATATTTGTAATCGCTGGTATATACAACGTTCGGGAAGGATTTGGCTACTTCAGCAACGCGCTCCACATCAACGGTTCCGGCGATATTCGAACCGCAATGACAGAGGAATACTCCTATTCTGCTCATTTGGTCACCGCCTCTCGTGGTTCTTCGGTGGTTGTGCTTTCGGTACTTGCTCCTTGCGCTTCGGCTTCGGCTTTTTCTTTTGCGAGCTTGGCGGCTTTGGCTGCTTTCGCGCGCGCTATTTTGGCCTCTTTGGAATCTGGGTCGAGCTCAGGAGCAGGGGGAGGCGTATCTACAGCTTTTTGGACCATTGCGCTTGCCGGTAGGTAGTGTTTGTCGATGCCGACTTCTTCGGGTTTGGCGCCCAGGCACATCGAAATAAGCTCGGTGAAGTAATATACGGGCACTTGATAGTTGGTGTTATTGAGCGAGTTTACTTCTTTCTCGCGCATGTCAACGTTGAGCTGACACATGGGGCAAGCAGTAACGATGGCTTCGGCTCCGTTAGCAACTGCATTATGAAGAATTTTCTCGACCATTGGACGACCAGCGCTTGGCTCGGTAACCTGCAGCGAGGCACCGCAGCACTCTGTTTTGAAGGCCCAATCAACCGGATCGGCACCCACGCTTTTCATGAGTTCGTCCATGCTAGTTGGGTTCTCGGCGTTATCGAAGTTCGCTTCGTCAACCGGGCGAACCAAAAGACAGCCATAGTAGCAAGCAACTTTGAGGCCATTGAGACTTTTCACCAGCTTGTCCTTAATGGCTTGCTGGATGTCTTCATTTTCGTGAATGGCTTGAAGCAGGCTTACTACGCGCGAATTAGCGCGATACTCGCGATCGATGAGGTACTCAATTCGCGAACGGTTTTCTTTGCTTTGGCGCACATGATGTGCCGATAAATTAAGATGCTCAAAGCACGCTGCACAAGGCGCAAGTATGTCGAGCTCTGGATAGGTATCTTCGCTAATAGCGAGACTACGAGCAGGGAGAGCGTAGCCCAAATCTCGATTTATAAGATGGGCTGATGAGCCGCCACAGCAGTTCCAATCAGGGATTTCACGTAAGGTGAGCCCGATATTGTTGGCCATGTACTGCGTGGACATTTCGTAAGCTAAGCCTGTTGAGCAGGCGGTACAGCCAGGAAAATATGAGAATTCTTTTGTCATTGAGGCTCACCCTCCAGACATTTATCGATTATTCGTCGCACACTTTCGCGGTCTTTTACCTTGTGTACCTTAAAGCCCACCATTCCTTTTAATAGTAGATGGGGTGCATTGAGGGCATCTTGCATTAAGCGCCCGCTGTAGATGTTGTATTTCATCATCATGTACAGCTCGTTAGACTTGCCGTTGGCATAGACACCTTTTAGGAAAAGATCATTGAAGATGTCAGAGCCTTTTACGGGTTGTTTGCCGGCGGCTTTAGAAGCACGACGCACTTCTTCCATAAGATGGGGGAGGTCGACGTTTTGAGGGCAGCGCGTTACGCAGGTTTCGCAGGTTGCGCAAAGCCAAGGAGTTCGCGCGTTTAATACCTCGTCCCATGCGCCAAGTTGCATCAGGCGTATGACCGCGCGCGGCATAAGATCCATCGAGTGGGAAACGGGACAACCAGCACTACATTTACCGCACTGATAGCAATCCTTAAGATTTACGCCCGCTCGAGCTGCTACCTCTTCTGTCACCTCCTTGTACTTAGACTTGTTGGCCGACAGGTTGAATGCTTGCATGACCACTCCTCTCGCCTAGAATGATGCGGAGTTGAAGAGCACGAATCCGTCTTTAGTAACTTCAAGGTGGTTTTCTTAGCCCCCGCTGTGAGGAAAACCGCCTGTGTTTGTAGTGCAAACAATAAGCTACTAAGGCACTCTCGATTAGCGCGCCTTCGCGAATGGAAAGCGTTTTTTGGTAAGTGGAACCTTGAGACAAAAGCTTCGAATGGGGGCGGTCGAAATACGCTGGCGAACGGTTTCCTTTGTGTTGAGTGCCTCTGGTTGTTATCGCCGCGAAGGATTGTTGCTCGACCCAATCGCAGTCACCCCGGTGCCTCTTCATCTCTATGAGATTTGTCGAAAACGTCCTTTGGATCCTTTTCGTAGTAGGAAACTTCGATAGCTTACGGATCTCCTGGAGGTGCCAAGAGATATCGGGGCAGAATCTTGCTCTTCGCCGGCATATAGCCTGGTAATTCTTTCTGTAAGACAAGCTCAGCAGTTAGCAATCGCAATTTTGTACTTCCGGCAAGCGTAAACTTTGATTTTCCACCCTTGTTGCAGCGATTCACTTTCCGAATTTTAATAACTGGTATATAAGAATTGCGTTCTAAGAAAGCCTCTTATTGCGTGGTAAACTTTATGGTGCTAGAACAATCGGGTTTATTGTTCTAAGGGGATTCATGATTACCTTGCGTCAAAGTGGTTTCGCACCACTGATTGCTCACGGGAGCCTAACATGACATATGAAGGACAAAGAGAACAGAAGCCAAAACCGCATAAGCTTGGTACGCGTTTTGCTCTTACAAACATTGTCCTGTTTGTTCTTGTTGCTGGCATCATGCTCTTTTGCTCATTGTTTGTGATAAACAATATTGCCAATACAGTCTCGAGAGATTATGCAGAGTTGCATTCTGCTCGTGTTAACGGAATTCTTAATTCGCATATTCGCATTTGAGTCATGAGATTGCTTTGATGACAAAAGCGACCAAGTCTGAAACCATCACCGATTGGTTCTCTGACGAATACAATGAAGAAAAAAAGCACGCAGCCTACCGAGAGCTCTCGAGCACGATGCAGGTGCTCAATAGTGGCAATATTCACTTTGGCATCGAAAAGGATCGAAACGAATACTCCATTGATGAGGGTGACCCTTATGAGGGTTTCAATCCCTTTACCACCTTAGCTCCCGGGCGGGTTGAAGATGAATGGTATTTTGAGTGCATAGCCTCAGATCAAGATTACCTCCTCAATGTCGACATCGATAAGCTCAGTAATAAAAAGCGAGTCTGGCTTAACTATAAGGTGGTAAAAGATGGTGAGGTTTTAGGTGCTCTCACCACAGGACTCCTTTTTGATCAGGTGCTAGAAGAGCTGTTTGGGAAATACGACAGCGAAACCGTGAAAAGTCTTGTTATTGACGAAAACGGAATAATTCAGATGGACAGCTCGCTTGAGGGAGAAGAGAACTTACTCATTTACGAAAATGAAGTTCCAATAAGCGATGTGCTCAACGATGCTACCTTTAATCAGAGGCTAGACGGATACCTTTCGGGAGTTTCTGGTGTGTTTGATACATCGAAGAAAACCGAGATAGTAGAGCTTACGGGAGGAGATTATCGTTACGCATCGATTGCTCCCATCAGAGAAACAATGTGGTCGGTAGTTTCGTTTTACGATTCCTCGGTTCTCTTTGGCTTGGAAACGCTTTGGCCGTTGGTGGTAGTAATAATTGGTCTTTTTGTAATCTATGTTGTTGTTACAAGTTTGCTCAATCGCAGCTTACTGCTCAAGCCAATCAACAGGTTGGCAGATAGTCTTTCCGTAACTACTCCTGAGGCCATCAAAGAAGGAATCGTTGTTGCAGGGCAAGAAAGAAGTGACGAATTCGGTACGCTTGCCTGTACGGTACAAAATATGATTGATCGTTTAAATGAATATAATGCTCAGTTAATTGAGGCAACAGATCAAGCCGAAGCGGCAAACAAGTCTAAATCCACCTTCCTCGCAAGCATGTCGCACGAGATACGAACGCCCATTAGCGCTATTGTGGGAATGACATATATCGGCAAAAAGGCTGAGGATTCTTCACAGAAAGACGAGTGTTTTGGCCAAATTGAGGAAGCTTCAAACCACTTGCTCGGTGTTATAAACGACATCTTAGATATTTCCAAAATTGAGGCTGATAAGTTTGAGCTCTCTTTTGCATGGTTTAGTCTTGATCAGCTACTTAAAAACGTGGCAAGCATAATGACATTCAGAATAGCGGAAAAGCACATCAGTTTTGATGTTCAGCGCGATCCAGAGCTTCCTGACTTGGTCTATATCGACAACCAGAGGTTTTCTCAGGTTATTGCAAACTTGCTGTCTAATGCTGCAAAATTTACCCCTGAGCATGGCTCAATTCGCCTTAAAGCGCAGCTCGTTAATAAAGAAGCAGACACCTACACGATAAGAATCGAAGTAATCGATACCGGAATTGGCATTCATGAAGCTGATCAGGAACGCTTGTTCCGCTCGTTTGAGCAGGCCGATAAGAGCACTTCACGAAAGTACGGAGGCACTGGCTTGGGCCTTGCTATTTCTAAGCGCATTGTTGATGCTGCGGGAGGCAGTATTGGAGTGCACTCAGTTCCAGACGAGGGGTCAACATTTTTTATTGAGTTCACAACAGAGGGAAAACAAAAAGATCAGCTTACCGAAGAAGAAGCCAGAGATGTATCAGATTCAAATGCAGGAGAGGCTTCCGAAAAAGGTAGATTTGAGGGCAGAAAGATACTTGTTGCTGAAGACATGAAAGTAAACAGAGTAATCTTGCAGGCTATGCTCGAAGACACCAAAGTCGAGATAGATTTTGCAGAAAACGGAAAAATTGCCGTCGAGAAGTTTAGCGCGCATCCAACAGAATACGAGCTGCTTTTCATGGATATACAGATGCCTGAAATGGATGGCTATGCAGCCACAAAGGCTATCCGAGCTCTTGATATAAAAGAGGCAAAAGATATACCAATCATCGCCATGACAGCAAATGCTTTTAAAGAAGATGTCGAAAAAAGCTTGGAGTGTGGCATGAATGACCACATCACTAAGCCTGTTGAGCATGATGTACTCATAAAGAAACTTACGTTTTTCTTAGAAAAGCACCACGATTGATTGCAGCTTTATCGAAGTAGCTTGCGATAGCTACCCGCAATTATCTCCCTTTGATGCATTCAAGCAAGCTAGGCTCGTTTTGCAACGAGTTCTATCCCTTTGCGATTGAAGAGAGTATCGAAGTTACCCCACAGCCACGTGGGAAGCTCGTCTTGAAGCAACACCATGGGCATGCGATGGTGGATGGGTAACATGCTGGCATTGGGCTGTGTGGTCATCATTGAGAAGCGATTGTTTTCGTATATCCCTGCGATAAAGGTCACGGGAGAATTTGCTGTCTCAAAGAAATATTGCTGCTTGATGGCTTTACCGGTTTTTTCGCTAGTGGTCATTTCGCTCTTGTGTGGTTCGAAAAAACCGAAGGTGGGAATAATGCAGCGCCTGTGTTGAATTGAATCCCACCACATTTTACTGGGATCCATGGCGCTGTCGTCTCGAGTATTAACCACTAGTTGCTTGCTCCAGGAAACCTCATAGCCCCACGTTTTTACTTCAGAGGCCATAAGACCGTCTTCGGAAATGATGAGCCCTACTTCAGATCCGGGAAAAGCAGAAGGACGGCGTGCAGGCCAGTCAGGCATATAGTTAAACGAGCGCTGGGCGTTGATTTCTTCTATGATTACATCTATCTCATTGCGTGGTATGGGCTTAATCTGTACGCACATGGCCGTCTCCTTTACGTATGCAGATATCCTACAGGATGCACGGTGTTCTCGCCCTTGATGTCAACGCCGCGTAAGGATTTATCTGCCAGCTCGATTCCGCGCTGAACACAGGTGTTTCCGTAACGCCGTCGCAGATCATCAATCACAAAATCTAATTGTTCAAGCTGGGTGTCGTCTTTCTCGAAAAGCGAAAGTTGATGAGGTTGGTGCATCGGCTCGAGACTTGAGACGCGAACCATAAGCGCTCGAACCGGATGATCTTCATCAAGGGCTTGGTTGGCAAGCAGAAGGTGCCATGCGTTTTCTGCAATTCGCTTTGTAGATGCCGTAGCTTGCTTCAGCTTCATTTGCCGCGTGAACCCAGAGAGCGTTTCTCCATCGCGCACCATGATTGCTATGGTTTTGCCACGCATTCCATCTTCTCGAAGACGCTGTCCTACCGATTCAGCTAAAAGGTATAGCAGGGCCTTCGCATCGAGTTCGCAGGTGATATCGTGCGGAGCCGTAAGTCCGTTTCCGTAACTCTTGATACTGCGATTTACGTCTTTTGTTTCGGGGTCGTAAGGCTTTACGGGGCTGACATCTTCGCCACGCGCAAAGGCGCGCAACATGAATCCTATCTTGCCAAAGTTCTGCTGCAAAAAGGCATCTGAAGTGTGTGCCAGTTCTTTTATGGTGAACACCGCGCTGGCGTTGAGCTTTTTCTGCGTGGCGCGACCAACATAGAGAAGCTCTTCAACGGGTGCTTCCCAGAAAAGCTTTTCAAAGTTGTTTTTATCTATTACGGTGATGGCATCGGGTTTTTTGTAATCACTTCCAAACTTGGCGAGTATTTTATTCCAGCTAGCCCCAATAGAAACCGTTACGCCAAGCTCTGCTTTTATGCGCTCACTTATTTCGCGGGCTACTCCAAGCAATCCGCCGCCGTGGAGGTGTATAGAGCCGCTTAAATCAAGCCAGTTTTCGTCAAGACCGAAAGGTTCTACCAGGTCGGTGTATTGGTAGTAGATATCGCGAGCCATGGCGGAGTAGCGTTTGTAGAGGGGATAATTTGGCGGAAGAATTATTAAATCGGGACACTTCTTGCGGGCTTCCCATATAGCCTCGGCAGTTTTATGCCATATTTTTTGGCCTCAGTTGATTTTGTCAGGATGATTCCGTGGCGTAACTCCTCTTTGCCAGCAACTGCAACAGGCTTTCCTTTAAGCGCAGGATTTTCGGCCTGCTCAACGCTGGCATAAAAGCTATTCATGTCTATGTGTAGGATTTGCCTCATGCGTCTTTTACAATTGCCTCAACAAACCATTTTGGTCCTTCGTAAAACAGAAATGTTTCGGTTTCGCCGACGCGCACAAGAAAGCGCATTCCGTTTCCGCCGACCTTCAGCGAAGCAGCTTGGCGCCTATCGAGGATGCGATTTATTTCAAAGCTTCGCCCATCTTCCCAGGTGATTGATAGGGGGGTGACGTTACCGTCGCTATCGTGCTTTGCGATAACATCAACATATTTTTTTACGCGGTATGCGATTCCTTGCACCATTGCTACCCCCTTCGGATGACTAATTATACGCACGTCTGTTCGTATTTGATAGCGAACAAGCTGTGGAGATTTCCTACATCGTATACTGGCGGGTGTGGGTTGAATGTTATCTCCATCGTTAGGCTTCTCGATGTTAGCGTTAGGGGTAACGATGGATACGATAAGTAGCTCAGGTTTCTCTGATTCGCCTTGCTTGAAGTTTAGATATTAGGCTTGGTGGTTCTGCGTACGTTCTCCGATAAGTATAAGGTGTCTCACCACGTCTTCTTGAAGGTCTGAAGTCATTGCCTCTTTGAGCGTGAAGCCACCGATGTCGTTATGCTGAAGTGCTATGACCGCCATAATTCCACCAAGGGCGAACTCGTACGATACTCGCTCTCTTTTTGAGGCAACGCTTACATCTATACCGAACATTTCTCTCCAGGCTTCGCTGATTGCATTTTTCAACAGAGTCTTAAGTGCTGGAGAACTGTTATCGCCGGCTATTAAACCGAATCGCTCAAAACTCTTATTGAGTTGATCGTCGGCTACGTATTCAGAACCGTTCGATTTCGAACTCACACTTGAGAGCATTCTTTTAAAAGCTGCAGGATCAAGCGATTGTTCTACGATATCTTTCGACATCTCATCAATGCCGTTGTAGTGGTAATAGAACGTGTTTTTGTTCAGCTTTGCCTTGCGAACGATATCAAGCACACTAATCTCAGTATATGGTCTTTCGCTAATGAGTTCCCAAAAGGCATCGGCAATCTTCCCTCGGGCATCTTTTTCACCTGTTTTGTATTTTGGCCTGCTCATTTTTCTCCTAATTAGCCAGATCAAGCAGAACCAGCTATTTTATTAGCCACTATGGCTAATTACACTGTCAGTATAGTAATACTTCCAAAAAAGTAAAGGGGTTGATGAAAATGGAGAACCCGAGCTTATTCATGATGATCTGGCCGTGGATTGGTCTAGGTGCCGCAATAGTGCTGCTGATTATTCTCTTTGCAACCGACTGGCTGCGTAGTAACAAGGATGCATCACGATGGAAAGACCCTACGTGGTTCGCCTGGCTTGCTGCGGTGGCATACATGCTCCATAACGTTGAAGAATATGGCATCGATGCCATGGGAGCAACGTTGGGATTTCCGGAAATGATGGCTAGTTCAATGCAAGTTGCTCCACCTGAATCTTTCTTTTTAACGGTGAATTTAGGGCTTGTATGGATTGCGGGTCCGCTTGCCGCACTTTTCAGTCGCAAGTATCCCATCTTAGCTCTCGCCATGCCGACGGTGGAACTCATTAACTGCTTCCTTCATATCCCCGGAGCGATTGCAATGCAGTTTATTGGAGCTGGCTTAATGACCGCTGTCTTCTTATTCGTGCCAATCGCTATATGGGCATTTGTCGGCTTATGCGGAAAAGGTGGTTTGAAACGAATGTGGTACTTTGCCTTCGTCGGTATTGCCGTTGTCTATCATATAGGGTTCGCAGTAACAATAGTTCCGCTAATCTTAGGAGTAGCGCCTGATTTCCTCCCCGCACTTACCATGGCTACTTTCACGGCCCTCATGCTCCTGTTGTGGTATCTAATGGCTAAGCGCTCTAAAAAGATTAAACCAACCTTTTTAAAAGAAGCGAGTGCTTAAGCGGCTTAAAGGTCAAATGCATAAGATAGTGCTTTGTCAATCAACCTCATTTTCCTTATGCACCTTTCTAAAAGCCATCTTCGGATGACCTTTACTTATCGCTTTCAAAAAAAGTTGGCGAGCGCTAGCAGAAAAATTCAAAAGGGACTCGTATGGAAATGCCTTTATAATGGTCGGAGTCAGTTCGTGTATGCTCGAGTGTCTTCTAGGGGGGACCAACATGCAAAATACCGAAAAGAAAAACCATCGACTGTCGTTACTTGCTGTTGCGTTTTTCGCTGCGCTTATCGCAGTATCTGCATGTTTTTTTGCTGCCCCTCAGAAGGCTCATGCTGATGAGATTAATCTAAATGACCCATTGTTTTTTGGAAGCAACGGAACGACTACGGGGCTTTTTACGGATATTAATCTAAAGAGTCCTTTCACCGAAAAAAAAGAAGTTAGCTGGGATATCGTTGGCAACACCTTAGTAATAAAGGATGACTTAAAAATAGCTCCCACCACAGGCACCGCACTTGTTGTTATGACTGATGGTATGGGAATAAAAATAGAAGAAGGAAAAACCTTCACCTTGCTTGGCAGTGGTGGAACAGGCGTGTCCGGTTCTCCTTACGCTGCTTTATCTGTTCAGGGTAGCTGCACCATAGCGGGACCAGGCTCAATCGCGGCAAGCATGACTGAAAACATAGGGGTCGATCGTCGAGCCATCGATGTCTTTGGAGGAAAGACGCTCACTATTGATGGAGTCTCAGGTAGCATTTCATCAGGTAATGCTCATGCTACTGCAGGCGAACAAACGATTGGCATAGCTGGTCATTCTGGTTCGCAGCTGGTGCTAAAAAATGAAGCTAATTTAGTTGTCTCTTCAGGAACTGCAACCGCGAAAAGCTACGGTATCTGGATTGATGCTTCTGTGCCCCTCGCTATTGACGCAACTTCCAACCTTACCATCTATGGAGAAAGCAACGCCTTATTGGCCAGTGGCGAGGCACCCTCTCTTCCCACTAAAGGAGTGTTTATTGGAAGCACAAGCACTGATGGGTCAAACCCTGGTCCAGTAGAGTGGCAAGAGGGCGAAGTCTATAGAATGGCAGGCTCAACTGATCCAAGTGGTGACGCTTTGTGGCTCAAATTTGGTTTAGTTCCCACCATTTCAACGGCTTCACCTTTGCCAAATGGGCTTAAAGGCACAGCTTATAGTCAAGGTCTTGCAACGGAAGATGACTCAGCTGTTACCTGAGAGCTCGTTACCGGAGATCTCCCAGATGGGCTTTCCTTGGATGGAAGCACGGGCATTATTAGTGGCACCCCTACTGCTGCGGAAACATGCAATTTTACTATTAAGGCATCAAATGCATTCGGGTATGATCAAAAAAGCTTTGCGATTGCTATTGAAAACACCGTAGAGCCAACTCTTGCAGACAGCAATAAAAACACGGTAATCTGCACCTCCGGTGGGAGCGGTGTAGGTAGCGCAAAAGATCCCTTTGTCCTCACTGCTGGAACGGCTGCTAACTTTACTGCCATTGGAGATTTGGAAGCTAGAGCACCCGAAGTTGAAGGCGATACGCAGTTTATTGCAATAGACTGGTCGATGAATTCGTCCGGCACCTTTGGTGATACTAGCCCTTATACCTTTTCCGCTTCGCTTGACACCGCGGGAGCCCACACTTTGAAGGTGAACTTTCGTGAGAACGCATGGAACGGAACTGCCTGGGTTGCTACCGGAAATATCGACACCAAAACATATTCTGTTCAGGTAATGGCCTGCCCCCATTTTCTGTACCAACCAAAATGTTAGTTTCTAAGCTGCGATCGCTTGGATTGCAGGAGGTCTGTAGCCAAGCGAGCTATGGGGTCGTTCGTAGTTATAGTAGCGTATCCATTGCC
>JBMNSJ010000053.1:0-12719 GCA_050945135.1 Raoultibacter sp. | reverse complement strand
CCAAAAACAAACAGTTTCGAGCCCGAACATGTTAACGAATGATAGAATAAAGACCGTAAGAATCCAGGAAGGTTGCTCGGCAATTCACAGGAGTGATCTCTTTCCTCCCAATAAAAGTTACTCACACGTGTCCGAAAACTACAAACTTCTTAATGCTGGTGAAATACGCGTGGGGTAAAGATTTCAGGGGCTTACGGATGAGGGCTCATGGGTTCAGCGTCTCTTTCTTGACTTAGAGTTAACTCCAGGGAGTATGCTACAGTAAAACTTGCTTTATTTCTGAGAAGGAGGACGTGTGGAATATCGCGAAATAGGGAAGACGGGCAAACAAGGTAGCATTATTGGTTTGGGCTGCGAAAACCTAGATGGTAGACCTTATGAGCAGGCTGAAAGCACAATCAAAATCGCTCTCGATGCAGGCGTGAATATTTTTGATGTCTTTATGCCTGGGCAAGAAGTGAGAGAAAATGTTGCTCGTGCAATCGGGAACAGGCGTGATGAAGTCTACATTCAGGGGCATATTGGCTCAACAGACATCAATAAGCAATATGACATCAGCCGTGATTTGCCAACCGTAAAGCGATATTTTGAGGACTGCTTGCGCATTTTCGGCGGGTATATCGATTTCGGAATGCTCTTTTTCATAGACTCAGAAGAGGATTTCAATAAAACTTTCCATGGCGGCTTGGCTGACTATGCTCAAAAGTTGAAACAAAATGGCGATATCGGGCACATCGGATTTAGCTCGCATCGCCCCGAAACAGCTATAAAAGCAATCGAGACAGGCTTGCCTGAGATGCTCATGTTTAGCATTAATCTTGCTTTTGATATGACCTCGGCAAATCAATATTCACTTGAAGCGCTCGAGCAGGGCTTTGAGGGAGCAAACTTTCGCGGTCTTGATCCAGAACGAGCGGCGTTCTATACCTTATGCGAAAAGCGAGGTGTAGGTATTAGTGTCATGAAAAGTTTGGGAGCCGGGAAGCTAATCTCGCCAGAACATACCCCATTTTCAAAACCCATGAGCGTGAATCAGTGTATAGAGTATGCCCTTGATCGACCTGCAGTCTTTTCTGCGCTATTGGGCTGCTCGAACGCTGATGAGATGCGAAATACGCTCGAATATATTCAAGCCGATGCGACAAGCAGGGACTACACGGAGTTTTTGCGTGAGCAGCCAAACGACTTCATCGGAAAGTGCGTGTATTGTGGACATTGCCAGCCTTGTCCTGAAGAGATTGATGTCGCTACTGTCACAAAGTATCTCGATATTGCAAAGCTTGATGAATCAGCGATTCCACCCTCAATTGTGTCGCACTATCACCACCTAGAGGCTAACGCTGAGGATTGTACTGAGTGCGGAAACTGCGAACAGCGCTGCCCCTTCGACGTTTCTGTGATTCATAGCATGAAAGAAGCGGCGCGACTCTTCGCGTAAAAGGAGGTTATCGTGTTAATAGCAGAGGTTAGTAAAAACTACGACATCAGTACTGACACCTTGAGATACTACGAGCGCATTGGGCTGATTCCGCCGGTGACACGTAGAAGCAACGGGATTCGCGATTATTCTGAAGAAGATCTTGGGTGGGTAAGTCTTATTAAATGTATGCGCGTGGCAGGAGTCGAGGTCGAAGCGCTTATCGATTACGTTGCTCTTTATCAGCTAGGTCCGCATACCGCCGAGGAACGTAAGCAAATCCTCGTTGAACAGCGCGAAAGATTGAAAGATCGCATGGCGCTCATGCAGGAATCTCTTGACAGGCTCGATTATAAGATTGAGAACTACGAGAAACTTCTTAGCTGACACGAGGTGCCCACTTCGTTTCCGTCGGTGACAGCACACGCGGATTGTGAGACAATGGGCGTGAATAAAACAGCACACGCCCGTTAGGTTAGTTTCTCATGTCAGCCCAGTTCAACATTATCATGGCCGATCCAGCCATTGTCTCCCGTTTGCAGGAGCGTTTTAAGCTGCCTCGGTTCATCATGACAACCCTGGTAGCGCGTGGTATTGACACGCCCGAGAAGATTAAAACCTTTCTGTCACCCTCGCTTGATCGTGATTGGCTCGACCCCTATATCATTCCCGGGTTATCTGAAGTGGCCGACGTCATCGAAGCCTCGCTCAAAGCCCAAGAGCACATTGTGGTTTATGGCGATTTCGATTTGGATGGCATTTCTGCAACGGCCACACTTACGCGAGGATTACGCGAGCTTGGCGGAAAAGCAACGCCGTTCATTCCCCTGCGTTTTGAAGAGGGCTACAGCTTGTCCGAAGCTGCTCTCAATCGTGTTTTCGACATGAAGCCAGACCTTATCGTTACTGTTGACTGCGGAATTGCCAGTAAGCATGAGGCAGAGTATGTGCGTGCGGCGGGTGTGAAACTGGCTGTAACCGATCATCATGAAGCGGTCGATCTGGTGCCCCTTGGCATTCCTGTTGCCGATCCAAAGCTTGACCCTAGTTGTCCAAGCGCAATCCTTGCGGGTGCAGGTGTTGCATTGAAGCTCATTCAGGCACTCGGTGGACGTTTGGGAAAGCCTTATCTTTGGCGCGACTACACCGATCTTGTCTCTTTAGGTACGGTTGCTGATCTTATGCCAATGATTGCTGAAAACCGTGCTTTGGTTACCGAAGGAATTAAGCGTATCAACGAAAACCCTCGGCCCTGTATCGCCGCACTTTTGGGAACGGCGGGTGTGGGTGACAAAGAGGTAAGCGCCGTCAACATTAGTTTCTCAATCATTCCTCGTCTTAACGCTGCAGGTCGTATGGGGGATGCACAATTAGCTCTCGACCTGTTGCTCTGCGATGATTTTGATGAGTCCTGTAAAAAGGCGGCCGAACTTGAGGCTGTCAACGATCGCAGACGCGCCATCGAAGCCGAGCTTTCCGAGGTTGCAAAAGCGCAAGCAATCGATATTTACGAAGGACAGCGAGCGCTCGTTGTGTCAGGAAGTGCTTGGCATGAGGGAGTAAAAGGAATCGTTGCAAGTCGCCTGGTCAATACCTACGGTGTTCCCGCACTCTTGTTTACCATTGATGGTGACGAAGCGCGTGGATCAGGGCGCAGCGTGGGCAGCGTGAATCTATTTAAAGCGGTGGAGAGCCTCTCTGATATTCTGACCCGATTTGGAGGGCACGAAGCTGCTGTCGGCGTAACGCTTCCGACAGAAAAGCTTGCAGAGTTTACCCAGCGTATTAACGATTACATGAACGCGCTACCTGCAGAAAGCTTTATGCCGAGAATAAGCATTGATGCTTGCGTCGAGCTTGATGAGCTTGATCTTAATAGTGTGGCCCAACTGCAAAAACTTGCACCTTTCGGGCAGGAGAACAAAGTCCCTCGTTTTATGGCGCGCGATATCATGCTCACTAATTGCCGTGCTGTTGGCGCTGATAAAAACCATTTTTCGTGTACGCTTTCTGATGGGAAAAACTCGCTTGCAGGCATTATGTTTCATTGTGCTGATATCGAGATGCTCATGCATTGCGGCAGCGTGGTTAATGCTGCTTTTGAGCTGCAGATTGACGAATGGCGTGGCCGCAAAACGGTTAAGGCAATTCTGTCTTCTTTGGTGCCAGCACAAACCTGCTGCGCTCTTGAGGCTTGTCTAAACCCAGACAGTCTTGCATTCGTGACCGATTTGTACGCTGCAAATGACGATGAAGCACGTAATCAATCTTTATGTGCGCTCGAAAAAGAGGAGCAGCAGTGCCATCGTGCGAAGAATCGTGCGTTTTGGGAACAGCTTGCAAGCCAAGATCCCGAGGAGCTTCAAGCGAAGATTATTGAAGCACTCATCGGCGAAAACAAACTCCACGATTCTCAACGTGAAGTGCTCGACAATCTGGCTCAAGGCATTTCGACGCTTGCAATTATGCCTACCAGCCGAGGAAAGTCGCTAACTTTTCATGTGCATGCTGCCTGCAAAGCCTTGCTCGATCACACTACAAGTTTGTTTGTGTATCCGCTCAGAGCTCTCATAGCTGATCAGGCATTTCATATAAGTGAGGCGCTTGAGGCCTTCGGTATATCAACGGCAACTCTTACAGGCGAAACTAGTCCCGAAGAACGTGAGAGTATTTTTGCAGCCATGCGTGAGGGCAGCCAAGACATCGTTCTAACAACACCTGAGTTTCTCAGCTTCCACGTGAAAAAGTTCAAAGAAGCCGCAGACATTGATTTTGTGGTTGTCGATGAGGCGCACCACATTGGCTTGGCAAAATCGGGTCATCGTATAGCTTATGCGCGTCTGGGAAATGCTATAGATGAGCTGGGAAATCCTACAGTACTAGCGCTTACCGCTACTGCTGATACGAAGGTAGCGGAAAGCATCATTGATACTCTTACCATTGAGCGCTCTGTCTATGATGAAGCGCGTCGGGAAAACCTCCTCATTGATGATCAGCGTAATCTTAAAGAGCGTGAGCGCTACCTTGCGAAGATGATTGCGCAAGGCGAAAAAACCGTAATCTATGTTAATTCCCGCGAGCAGTCGATTGCTCTTGCGCGCTCGCTTAGAAAAATGGTGCCGCAGATGGCCTCACTTATCGGTTTCTATAATGCCGGGCTCACACGCAGCGAACGAAAGCGCATTGAAGAGCTATATCGCACGAATGCCTTATGTGTGCTTGTCGCGACCTCTGCTTTTGGGGAGGGCGTCAACATTTCGAATATTCGGCATGTGGTGTTGTATCATCTGCCCTTTAACGAAATTGAGTTCAACCAGATGAGCGGTCGGGCAGGACGCGATGGACAAGAAGCTATCATTCATTTGTTGTTCGGTCGCAACGACGCGGGCATCAATGAACGAATCTTGTTCGATATGACGCCCAATCATGATAGCTTAGCGCAGGTGTATCGAGAGCTCCGAGAGTTACAACGAGCTTCAACCGATGAGTATTTTGTCATGAGCAACGAAGAGCTTGCCCGCACCATAATGCAACGAGATAAGCGATTTGCGGTGAGCGAGGCAGCGGCAGCTTGTGGCATTTCGGTGTTTCGAGAGCTTGGGCTTATCGACACGAAAACCGTGTACGAAGAAGGGAAAATTCGCCGTTTCGTACATGTTATCGATACTGCTAATAAAGTAGAATTAACAGACAGCATACGTTATTGCGAAGGACTGGGAGAACGTGAGGTATTCTATTCCTTCCGCGATTGGGTGATGAAAAGCGATAAGGAGTTTCTCCAAAAACGCATTTCTCAGGCTATTTTGCCCCATAAGTCCACATCAGGCTAATGAAGGGAGGGTCTGTGGGAGAACATGAAGAACAACGTGCCGTGCTTGGGCGCGTGCTCGATCCACATAGAAGCTATGCAGCTGTAGAAGCTGGAGTTGGTCAGCCAACCGGCGAAACAGTAGCTATGCGTTTTGCTCAAATCATGGAGCTTACCAGCTGCTACCTTGACGATGACGAACGACTTTTAATCGAAAAGGCATACGAATTTGCCGCAGAGGCGCATAAAGATCAATTTCGTAAAACAGGCGAGCCTTTCATTGTGCACCCTGTCGAGGTTGCCTTAATCTTAGTGGATTTACGCATGGACGCCGAAACCATTTGCGCAGCTCTATTGCACGATACCGTAGAAGATTCCGAGGTTCCTCTTGAGACCATCGAAGCCGAGTTCAATGAGCAGGTGGCTCAACTTGTGGATGGTGTAACCAAGATTACCCGTATCGAGGTCGAGAGTCTCTCCGATAAACAAGCCGAAACAATCCGCAAGATGTTTGTTGCGATGAGCAAAGATATCCGTGTAATTGTTATTAAACTTGCCGACCGACTGCACAACATGCGCACGCTTGCTGCGCTCAAGGAAGACAGACGCATCTTTAAGGCACGTGAAACCCTTGAGATATTTGCGCCGATAGCGCATCGATTGGGGATTAACTCAATCAAGTGGGAGCTCGAAGATCTTTCGTTCTACTATCTCGAGCCTAACAAGTTTAAGCAAGTTAACCGTATGGTAAGCGACTCACGCGAAGAGCGCGAGAACTACTTACAGGGTATCATCGACACCCTTTACGGAGAAATGGATAAACTTGGCATCCACGCGCAGATTGTCGGACGTCCAAAGCACTTGTATTCCATCTATCAAAAGATGACAAAAAAGGGCAGGGGTTTTTCAGAAATCTATGACCTTATTGCGGTAAGACTTATCGTTAAGTCTATCAAAGACTGTTATTCGGCTCTCGGTGCAGTGCATACTTTGTGGCATCCAATGCCAGGTCGCTTCAAAGATTACATTGCGATGCCGAAGTTCAATATGTATCAAAGCTTGCATACAACTGTTATTGGACCCACAGGACGCCCTCTTGAGGTTCAAATTAGAACCGATGAAATGCATCAGATGAGCGAATATGGGGTTGCTGCGCATTGGCGTTACAAAGAAAAGGGCAAAAAAGCCGATACCCTCGATCAGCAAATTGCCTGGTTGCGACAAATGGTCGACTGGCAAGACGAAACTAAAGATTCGCGAGAGTTTCTAAAATCGCTCAAGGTTGATTTGGCTCCAAGCGAGGTGTTTGTATTTACTCCAAAGGGCGAGGTTATGAGCTTGCGAGCGGGTTCAACACCGGTTGATTTCGCTTATGCCATTCACACCGAAGTGGGTAATCACTGTGTGGGAGCAAAGGTTAACGGTTCTATTGTTCCGCTTACCTATGAGCTCAAGCTGGGAGACCGCGTCGAAGTCTTAACGCAGAAAAGTGCAAGCCCTTCACGGGATTGGCTCAACATAGTAAAAACCCCTGGGGCGCGTTCGAAGATTCGAGCATATTTCTCGAAGGTGAGCAGAAGCGACGATTTGCAAAATGGGCGTGATAAGCTCAGCCGCGAAATGCGTAAGCATGGGCTAGGCATTTCGAGTGCTCAGTCCACGCGTGCTATTAAAACGGTAGCAGAGCATATGGGCTATAAAGATCCTGACGACATGTTGGTTAATGTTGGAACAGGCAAAGAAAGTCCCACCCATGTGGCAAATCGCCTCTTGAAGATACTTGTTGATCGCGGAACTGAAGAAGCCGAAAGCCCAGGATTAGGTTCATCAGATATTTCGACGGGCAAATTGCCTCCCATGCTCACCAGTGTAAAGCGTCCCAAAAAGCATGAGACGCATACCGCGCAAGGAGTGGTGGTAAAAGGCATAGACGACGTGCTCGTACGTCTTTCGCGATGCTGTAATCCGGTTCCGGGTGACGAGATAATCGGCTTTGTTACGCGAGGCCGTGGTGTTTCGGTCCATAGAAGCGATTGCCCTAACGCGCAAGAGCTTTTGCAGAGTCCAGAACGTATCATTGATGTTTCGTGGGAAAGCGATCCATCGTCTAATGCGTCTTATAAAACCGAGGTCTACATAGAAGCCGTTGATCGCTTGAATTTGCTGCGTGATGTAACGGTGGTTCTGTCTGAAGACGGTGCAAATGTTTTGTCGTGCACGCTTTCGGCACATCGTGACGGTGTGGTTGAAATGAGATTCTTATTCCAGGTCTCTGAGATATCATCTATCGAAAAGATTCTTTATGATGTCAAGGGAGTCGAGGGAGTATTTGAGGCGCAACGCATGATGTCAGGCGGAGCAACGAAGAAAAAGTGAGGTTTGAAAGATGAATAAGTATAGCGTCGATTATGGCTGTGTTGATATTGAGTGGTTGGTCGTTGGATTCATCGAAAACAATGTGTATATCATCAGCGATGGAGAAGCTACTTTTGTGGTCGATCCCACCTCGCATGCGGACCAAATCGTAAAAGCCTTGGGTGGCAGAAAGCTTGACAGTATTATTCTCACACATCGCCACAGCGATCACATTGGTGGAGCTTACGATTTACAAAAAGCCACCGGTGCCCAGGTAATTGCTTCGGCAATCGACGCTCCTTATATAGAAAAACAAGAGCTAGTTACGAAAGAAATTCGTGGTGGTAAAGCCTGCCCGGTTGATTTGAAGGTTTCAGACGGAGATATCGTCAAGCTCGGAAACATGGCTTGGAAGGTCATCTCAACTCCTGGTCATACCAAGGGAAGTATCTGCTTGTTCTTGGCTCCAGAATTTGGCAATCACACCGACAAGAATCCTGTTTTGATTTCTGGCGATACCTTGTTTTGCGGAAGCATTGGGCGCACCGATTTTGAGGGCGGTAACATGAAAGAGATGCGATCCTCTCTCAAACGACTCGCAACCTTACCTGACAAGACCTTGGTTCTGCCGGGGCACAACGATTTAACCACTATCGGAGCAGAGCGCCGTCGGGTATTTGCCTTCTACGCATAAAGGGATGAAGGGCTATTGTACGAGGGCGGCGTTTGAGTGTTGAGCGAAGGTTTAAAACCTACTGATTTTAGCTGCACGAGAGCGTAAGAATCGCCATCCCATAAAATACGGGGATTCGGAGGGTAAAGTGGAGCGCCATCCCACGAAAAACACTAAATCGCGTCTCAAAAAAAGAGTGACATAGGTTAGAATCTAAGCCGTGCGGGTAGCGGGGTGACCTATGGTTGAAATTCTTAGACAACGAAGTCTCCCAGAGTCGCGCGCATGAGGCAGGAAAATGGCATTTCAAAGCCATCTGTTTTACAAACAAGAGCTGCCTTGTGTGATTGATTTTATTTGTGTCAGTAATGGAAGGACATATGTGGTCATAGATTTGGGGATGTTCCTCAGCGAGTTAATGGTAAACCCCGTTCTTGTTGTGGTCGTCTTGCTCAACATCGGCGTAATCGTAGTAAACGGAGCGACCGATGCACCTAATGCTATAGCTACGGTTGTTGGCACGCGTTGTATGTCTGCTAAGGCTGCTATTATCATGGCGGCAATCTGCAACTTCTTAGGTCTGCTTATAATCACTTTAATTTCTGCGGCAGTCGCGAACACCATTTTCAAGATGGTTGATTTCGGGGGTGATGCGCATATGGCTATGATTGCGCTCATGGCCGCCATGGTCGCCATCATTGTGTGGGGTGTTGTCACCTGGTGGTTTGGTCTTCCGACTTCACAGAGCCATTCGCTGATTGCAGGTCTCACTGGTGCCGCGATTGCTCTCCAAGGTGGCCTTGATGGAGTAAATTGGGCTGAGTGGGTGAAGGTTCTTTATGGAATTGCCCTCTCGACGCTTGGTGGTTTTGGCTTGGGTTGGCTCACCTCTAAAGTTGTGATGCGTGCCTTCGAGCGAGCTGATCGACAGAAATCCGACCACTTTTTTAAATGGGCGCAAATTGTTACAGGTGCAGGTGTTGCCTTTATGCACGGTGCACAAGATGGACAAAAGTTTCTCGGTATTTTCGTTCTTGCCATCACGCTTGGGGCAGGACTTGGTCAGCCTGATAGTTTCGTTTTGCCCTTATGGCTTATGGTCTTCTGCGCGCTCAACATGGGTCTGGGTACCGCAATTGGCGGGAAGAAAATCATTAAGAGTGTCGGCATGGACATGGTGAAGCTTGAAAAACACCAAGGATTTGCTGCAAGTTTTTCAGGAACGATATGCCTTATTTTTGCAACTTTCGCAGGCCTTCCCGTTTCCACAACTCATACAAAAACAACGGCTATCATGGGCGTTGGTGCCGCAAAGCGCAGAAGTGCGGTAAAGTGGGGCATTGCAGGCGATATGGTAAAAAACTGGGTGCTAACCTTTCCCGGTTGTGGTTTACTGGGCTTCGTGATGGCGAAGCTGTTCTTTTTGATAGCGTAAGGGGCTAACATGGCAAAGAAATCAAAGAAGTTTGATTATTTCGACGCGTTTGAGCGACAGGCAGAACTAGCAGTTAAGGAAGCAAAGCTTCTCATCAAAACGATTGAGGATTTTTCTCCCGACACCAACATGGAAAAGGTTTTAGAAAAGGCTCATGTTATCGAACATGAGGGCGATGATATTTGTCACGCCACGTTTACCGCCGTCGCCACCGACTTCATTACTCCCATCGAGCGCGAAGACATCGTAGAGCTATCGCAATATCTCGATGATATTCTTGACTACATTGAAGATGTCATGCAGCGCTTTTACATGTACGATATTGATTCAATTCACGAGAACACTCTTGAGTTTGCCCACATCATCCTTAAAGGATGTGAGGCCTTGTGCGATGCCATGGAGGATTTCAGAAATTTCAAGAAATCTAAGAACTTCAAGCAGCGTCTTATCGAGGTTAACACGCTTGAGAATGAGGCAGATGCCTTCTATATGAAGGTCACACGCGATATGCACAAGAAAGATCGCGACGATCCTTTGCGCGTATTGGTGTGGACTCAGGTTTTCTCTTGTATGGAGCGTTGTACCGATGCATGCGAGCACACAGCCGACAGCATGCGGACCATCATGCTGAAAAATAGCTAAAATCCTGCGAGTTTTGTTGATAGGAAGCTTAGTCGCGCAAGCAGGTTGCGCCTTTGGCGCCTTCGCAGTTTCGCGTAATGTGCTCGCGAGTTCTAGCTCGCAGGTTCGTCTTCAACAATGAGTACGGCAACGGTGGGATTGCCCGAAAAATCGAGGTCATGGGTAATCTCTTCGGCTTTCTGAATTGAGAAATCCTCGCTGTCAAGCAATCGGAGTGCGCCACGTGCCTTTTCTTGAGCTGCTTCGAAGATATTCCAAAAGCTTTCTGTGCTTTCTTCTCCCGTGAAGGGGTTTTCCCACGGTGCATTGCTGCGATTTTCAAAGATTGATTCGGTCAGCTCGATATCGCGCGGACTCATAGTTTTGTAGAGCGAATAGGGCTTGAATAGCTCTTCGGCGCGTCCAATAAGGTTGCGCTTGATGCCTGTTCGCGAGCGAAAAGCCCCCATGCCAAGACGCATAAGCTTAAGCGAGTTTGTGAACATGTTTGCGGGGATATATCGGCCATAAACAACCATTGCCATATATACATACATCTTTGAAACAGTTGCAAGTACGGCATCGCTCGCACGTAGTATTTCTTTCGAAGGGTCAAAGCTGGCAATCGTTTTACCGTAGCGATTGAAAAGCACCATTTCATCGAATTCACTTTCGATTACTGCATGAATTGCCTTGGCGTCGTCTTTGCTGAATTCTTCAACATCCTCATCGCAAAGTTCATATTCCTGGGAATACACCAGTGGATGCATGTTTGAGTCGAGTAGGTAATGGCATAAAAATCCGAGTGCATAAGCGCGTCCGATACGTGAGTTTTGATCATCGAGAATAGAATAGGAGCGCTTCAATGCAAAAAGCAATTCATTAGGTTTGTTGCTATGCATCGTAGAACCGAGGCTTTTATGTGCACGCAGACGTGGATCGGCGAGGCAGTAAAAAAGCGGATCTGGACCTTGATTTCCCAGGAGAAATGCCTCAAATTCGTCGCGTGATTCGCCAATAATTTCATACATCTCTCGATAGAGGTCCTGGCCAAAGGTGTCATGGGTGATTATCGCTGGCATACTCGATTCCAATCTGTTTCGGCTTTTCATAAACAAAACTAGTCCTATCATATACAATTAGCGAAGCCAAGGAAACATGGAATCTTTCTTTGTGAAGAGGTAGGCTTTGAGCAGGCAAAAAATGACTAAGCAAGAGAAGAGCTGGATTCTCTACGATGTGGGAAACTCCGCATTCGTGCTGCTTTCGAGCGCCCTTATCCCGGTATATTTTTCTTCAATTGCTACGGGATCGATTGTTGTTGCCTGGGGCTACGCCGAAACCATCGCATCGCTGATTGTGGCTTTGTTGATGCCAATCTTGGGTTCCTTTGCCGATATTCGGGGGAATAAGAGGAAGTTCTTCATGGGCTTCGCCTTTACCGGAGCAGTAGCTTGTGCCTGTTTGGGTATCCCCACTGAAGCAATCATCTTTCTTGCCGTATACATTATTGCGGCGGTGTGCGTAAACTCATCTATGGTGTTCTACGATGCCTTTTTGGTGGATACGACAACCGAGGATCGCTACGATACCGTCTCATCGCATGGCTATGCCTGGGGATATATCGGGTCCTGCATTCCCTTTATAGTATGTCTCGGCATAGTGCTTGGTGGAGAAGTAATTGGTATCGATGCCGTTCTTGGCATGAAGATAGCCTTCGTCATCACGGCATTATGGTGGGCGGCTTTTGCGATACCACTCGTACGCAATGTCGAGCAGACACATTTTAAGGAACGTACTGCGCACCTCATTAAAGATAATTTGGCAGGTCTCGGTAGAACAATCAAAAACATCGTGCGCGACAAGGCTCTGCTTTTGTTCATGCTCGCTTTTTTCTTTTACATTGATGGCGTACACACAATAATTCGCATGGCAACCAGTTTCGGAACCGATTTGGGTATCGATTCAACGCAGCTGGTGCTGGCACTTCTCGTTACACAAGTGGTAGCCTTTCCGTCTGCGATCATATACGGCCGTTTAGCGGGCAAGGTGGGCACCAAGCGCATGCTGCTCATTTCCATTTTTGCGTATTTTTGTATTACCCTTTTCGCTGCTTTCTTTTTAAAGTCTGCCACCGAGTTTTGGGTTCTTGCTTTATGCGTTGGTCTGTTTCAAGGGGGTATTCAAGCTTTGTCAAGATCGGCGTTTGGCAAGCTCATCCCTAAAAATAACGCCAATGAATACTTCGGGTTCTTTGATATTTTTGGCAAATATGCGTCAATTGGGGCTCCGGACAAAAAGTTGGACTCTTTTGAGTCCGGATTGGAGTCCGAAGATGTTTAGCCAAGAAGATAAGCTGATAGCCTTAGATCTCTACTTTTCAACCAAAACAAGAATACCCCTTGCCCGC
>JBMNSJ010000052.1:0-13383 GCA_050945135.1 Raoultibacter sp. | reverse complement strand
GCTCACATTCTTGACATGAGCGGAGAAAGCTATCGGCTAAAAGAAACTAAACAATGGTTCAGTAATTAAAAGTGGACCCTTTTTCAACCACCGAAGTGGACCAGTTTTCGGTTGACAATAACAGCTTATCTGCGATGAGCCCACCTCAGCACTCGACCCTCTTGGTCGCCGAGAGATCCTTGAGATACTTTCGAAGGTCCGCGGCACAACAACGGTCCTCTTCTCGACTCACGTGCTTTCGGATGTCGAGCGTATCTGCGATCAGATTGCCGTGCTTGACGAGGGGAAGATCGTACTTTCAGGGACTCTTAATGATATTAAGGCCCGTCATGCCCACAACGAATACCTTATCGAGTTCGGCGATGGAGCTCAACTCAAAAGGTTTCGGCAAGCTCTGAGCTTGGACTATTCCGACAAGAAGATCATTCGCGATGATCTGAAGCTGAAGATCAATACTCCAGCAGGACAAGGACTTATCGATCTCTTAGCTTCTCTGCAGATCACACCCCTGCGCTTCAAGCTCGTCGAACCTGCCCTAGAAGACCTATTCATCGAGGTGGTCGAATGAGAAATTATCTCGCTTTCATGCGCAAAGAGTTGATCGAAGGGATTCGCAACTACAAAGCGATCATCCTCATAGCGGTCTTCGTGATCTTCGGCATCATGAACCCCCTCTTCGCTAAGCTAATGCCAGAACTCTTGAGTTCATTGGGAGGCGATGGTTTTGCCATTCAAGTACCAGACCCTACGGCACTCGATTCGTGGACGCAGTTCTTTAAGAACGTCAGCCAGATGGGCTTTTTGGTGCTGCTCATACTCTACAGCGGCATGATCTCATCTGAGATCAGCAAAGGAACCCTGATCAACATGCTCACCAAGGGTCTCTCGCGCACAACGGTGATTCTTGCGAAGTACAGCATGCTTATTCTGACCTGGACACTTTCTTATGCCCTTTGTCTCCTGGTGACGTGGGGCTATACGGTCTACCTCTTTCCTGACAACAATGCCGATAATCTTGTGTTTGCGGTCGTGATCCTCTGGCTTTTCGGAGTGTTGCTGATCAGCATTCAGACCCTTGCTGCGGCAAGCACGAAGAGCAACTACGCCTGCCTTCTTGCAACGGGTGCAGCCATCGTCGTTATGTTCGTGGTGAGCATTGTTCCGGCAGCGCATAATTACAACCCTCTCAGTTTGGCTACCGATTCGAGTGCACTCATGGCAAGCGCACTAAATCCCAGTGACTTGATTTCTGCGATCGTCATTTCTGTTGCCCTATCGCTTGCCTGTCTTGTTGCTGCGATTCTTGTGTTTCGGAAGCGGCAGCTTTAGGTCCTGCCTTCCTTATTATTCTCAGGATGGTGTATCTTGGTAGGAGTATTAAACCTGGTTTTACCAGATCTCTGTATACCTTCCTTCGAGAGGCATCACTATGGAAGAAATCATGCTTGT
The DNA here is from genome assembly GCA_050945135.1 of Raoultibacter sp. Classification (GTDB taxonomy): domain Bacteria; phylum Actinomycetota; class Coriobacteriia; order Coriobacteriales; family Eggerthellaceae; genus WRIS01. The sequence continues at coordinate 11,934 of JBMNSJ010000052.1, read as the reverse complement.
CATATTCCTACTTGGCCTAACCTTACTTCTTGTGCATGAAATGGATGCTATCAAAAGTAAGGAATGGAAGATGTTCATTGGCTTGCGAAGCCTTAGTGACGAGATAGGCTATCGCGTCTTCGCACTGATACACGTCCCCCTCTATCTCCTCGTCTTTTTTCTCTTACTCAGTCCTTATCAGCTCATCGGCTTCTATCTTGTTGATGCCTTTCTCGTTATCCACGGCCTGATTCATATCGTGTTCAGGTCGCATAAGGAGAACCGCTTTACCAGCTTTTCAAGCATTCTTATCTACGGAGGAGCGCTTTGCGGGTTGCTCCATCTGCTGTATCTGGCCTTTTTCTAGAATAGATTGAAACCTTGCACGAATAATGAGCACGCGGATTCACCTGAGGATTCGTGGCTTGGCGTCATGCCATGCGCCACGCCCAAATAACAGAGTTTGTGACTGCATGACCTGGTGAATACCCACACGAAAGCAGCAGGACGGTTCGTGTTGATTCTATCGCCAGAAGACCCTTATAGCAGAAAGGACCACTCTTTTGGTACGATAGATTCTGAGGACGGTGTGACATCGAGGATATACCTTTGCCGACTGCATAAGCCTGCAACACACCTGCCTAAGAAAGGTGGCTCGTCATGCCAATCAATAAGGCGGTCCTCGCTGCGTTCAGAGCAGCAACACATCTCAAGCCGGACGTAAAAAAGTCTTACCGTAGACAACGCGCGGTGGAAGAAGTCACCTCAAAACTCATGATTCCCGACCCTCGTTGTCGCGTAGACGATGCCGTGGCAGTCATGAAAGACGGCTACGAAGTCCCTTTAAGGATATTCACTCCACTCGATATCGAATTCACTCTCGCGACTGGATTCGAAGTGACCGAAGATTCGCGCGGAACGATCCTGTTTTTCCATGGTGGTGGCTGGGTCATCGGCTCGGTAGACTTCTACTTCGATGTCTGCACTGCCATGGCATTAAACCTAGAACGTCGTGTGGTCTCGGTAGACTATCGCAGAGCGCCAGAATATCGCTTTCCGCAAGCTCCTGAGGACTGCTACGAAGTAGCACGGCAGCTCTACACCGGCAGCCTGCTGCCCGATGCAGATCCTGCTAACTTGGTCATGTTTGGAGATAGCGCAGGCGGAAACCTCGCAGCTGCCGTTTCTCTTATGGCTCACGACCGTGGCGAGTTTATGCCCACCAACCAGATACTTCTCTACCCTTCCACATTCTATGATCACAGTCGCTCTTCGCTCTTCGAGTCGATACGCGAAAACGGCGACGACTATCTGCTTACATCTGAAGAAATCCAAGGTTACATGGACCTTTATCTCTCATCGCCGGAGGATGCTCTCAACCCCTATTTTGCGCCTATCCTGGCACCTGATCTCGTCGGCCAGCCCCGCACACTCGTAATTACTGCCGAGTATTGCCCTCTGCGTGACGAAGGCGAGTTCTACGCAATTCAGCTTGCAGAGGCGGGTTGCGATGTGGAGTGTTATCGTATGCTTGATGCCGTCCACGGGTATCTTATGTATCCCTCGGTATTCAATATTGTGAGGGATACCTATCATATCATTAAGCATTTTCTCAATGCTGAAGCGCTTGTGCAGGAGGGTGAACCAACTTGGCTCGTGATACCTGGTACCGACTAGATAACATAGGCAAGTTCTATTCGTCACAGGCCGGCAGCTCTGCCCAGACGGTGTTTCGCTTTTCTGCGACTCTTGTCGATGAAGTTGATCCGATTATTCTGCAAAACGCCCTCGAAAAGACTGTCAAAGTGTTCCCTGGATTCAATGTTTGTCTTCGCAGCGGGATGTTCTGGCACTACCTTGAACAGGCAGCTGAGATTCCTCAGGTAAGTCTAGAAAACCTGCCAATCTGCTTTGGGCTGCACGTCGACTCCAAAAGTATTCTCTCTCGCGTGAGCTACTACCGAAATCGCATCAATGTCGAAGTATCTCATATTGTGTCGGACGGTCGGGGGTCCGTGAGTTTCTTCAAAGCGATTCTCTCAGCTTATCTGCGAGAACGCTACAACATTGAGGGAATTGAAATCTCACACGAAGGCTCGGATAATCAAAAAGCTGAAAATAGTTTCGACAAATACTATGAACGCGACAAGGCTGCGCCCACCTATGCACCAAAGGTTTATCGTCTCACCGGTTGGCGTGATGTCGCCGATCCTACCTATATGGAATATCACCTCCCCGCCAAACAGGTCGTCGATCTTGCTCGCTCATATGGCGTAAGTCTTACCGCGTTAATAATTGCAGCAGTTACATATTCGATTCGCCTCGAAATGCCCAAGCGCGAACGAAATCGTGCAATTCGCTTCGATATTCCCGTCGATTTGCGCGGTAAATTCGAATCAAGCACAACGAAGAACTTCTTTGGGCTCGCTTTTGTCTCGTATGTCCCCCATGAAGACGAATCGGTAGAAAAGATTGCCAAACAGATACATAAACAGCTCAAAGTTGGCACTGAGGCCGAAAGCCTCAAACCGCGCATGAACCGCATGATTTCGCTTGAGAAGAGTATCGGATTACGCTTTGCCCCCCTCTTCATCAAAGATTTTGGTATGGAAATCGGTGATCGTATTGCTCGACGTGCAGTAACTACCACCGTTTCAAATCTCGGCATGATTGAACTCGATAATCGTCTTGCACCTTTCGTTGAGAACCTAAATATTCTGACCTCCAGCAAGGGATTAAACTTTACTCTCTGCTCATTCGGAGATGACCTGAGCATCGGTATCGCTACTGTTTTCGCCAACCATGATGTCATAAAAAACCTGTGTCGCTACTTTTCCGAACACACGATTAATGGCTATTTGAATATCAGTAAAACTAGTGAAGAAGTGGCTGTTGATCAGCTTGAAGCCAAGCTTGAGGCTTCAGTAAAACGATTAAGCGGTCAGGCACCCAATCATGATGAAGAGCATGAAACAGATACAAGCTCCCAAAGAAGGGAGGACACACAATGAAGCGTTGCGAAAAATGTGGCATCGGATTAACCGGTGAACTCGAGAACTGTCCTCTCTGCCAGAATGAACTTATTGGCAAAAGTGAAGCTTCAGTGTTCCCCCAGAATGCAACCAAGAAATCTAGCTCACTCGCATTAAAAGTGCTCGCCTTCATAACGGGCGTTTGCTTGATTCTCATGTTTCCTGCCTGGCAAGTGCTTTCACTGCCGGGCAATATTGTTCTTACAATCTGTCTTGGACTCATCCTGAATTATCTGTTCATCCGCAACATTCTTACTCATAATCCCGACTTTTTGCGCGTGGTAGTACGTTACTTCCTTATACTGCTTGCCATTGCAGCAATATGGTTCCTTCTCACTTGGGATCTTACTGTTACGACTTTTGTTATTCCGAGTATATGCTTGTTGGCGATTATCTTTGACACAGTTATTCTTGCTGTTTTCAGGTCTACCTTTATTGCTGGATATGCAAAATATCTCCTATTCCACGTGTTTTTAGGACTCACCCCTTTGGCACTCATCGCTCTTGGGCTTACTTCTTGGGATATTCTTGCTTACACCAGCGCTTTTACTGCCAGCGTCTTCTTCCTTTGGCTACTGGTATTTATGCGCAAACAGCTACTCGCAGAAATTCGCAAACTGTTTTCTTCATAAGGAAATCTCGAGCAAAAAAGGATTACCTGGTTTGTAACCTACCAACTCTTAAATCCAGAAATACGCATGACCTATGCGATGGGACGCTTCAGTTACCTGTATGTGGCCTTTTTACTTGAGCGAAGAATGCTCGGTTGATGGAAAACGCAGGATAAAGCTTGTTCCTTCGCCGAGCCTGGTCTGCACCTCTATGCTGCCACGATGATACAACACGGCATGTTTTGAAATGGCGAGCCCAAGTCCCGTACCACCTGTCTCCTTGGAGCGACTTTTGTCGATGCGGAAAAACCGTTCGAATACTTTCTCTTTCATTTCTTCTGGCATCCCAAGCCCGTTGTCAATAATCCTAACAATAGCCCAGCCTTCTTCGTTGCCCACAAAGACCTTGACCGTTCCTTGCGGACGGTTGTATCGGATCCCATTTTCTACAAAGTTATATAACATCTCTTCAGCTAATGTTGCATTACCGGCAATGAAGGCTCTTTCACCCTCAATAGTTACTGTTACCTGATATGATTCCGCGAAGCTCTTTAACCTCTGATCAACATGTAGCGCCAGGGAGTACAGGTCGATACTTTCGACATCATTTTCTATCGCTGATTCGTCTAAGCGAGAAAGAATCAAGACATCGTCAATCAAAGAACGCATGGTTTGCGCTTCGTCATAAATGAGCGCAGCAACCTTTTGCCTATCCTCAGGTATGACCATGTCATTTTGCATGAGCTCTGCATACCCCGAGATTACCTGTAAAGGCGTTTTCATTTCATGGCTTACATTAGAGGAAAAATCGCGACGAAGGTTTTCAGCCTGGGCAAGTTCGAGATTTTGCTTTTTTAGCTGAGTTTGCTGTTCGTCAATACGCTTAAGAAGAGGCTCCATCTCTGTATAGATTTCGTTATCCAGTGGCTTCGTAAAATCCAAGGCATTAATAGGCTTCATGATTCGCTTGGCCAAAAGCCTTGAAAGGAAGAAAACTGAGATAACCGCGACAACAAGACTCGCAAGAATAGGAGCTATAAGCCCTTCGAAAAAAGCAAGGAGCGAATCTCTTGTTTCCGCAAGACGAACAACACTTCCATCTTCAAGAGCAACGGCTGCATACACCGTATTGGTGCGAAGTGTCTCCGAATAGCGCGTTGCGCTGGCGAAACCGTTTTCGCGTGCCTGCTGAACTTCTGGCCTGTCGGCATGATTGCCAAGCACGCCGGCATCGCCATAGCTATCGAAAAGAACTGCACCTTCTGCATCGATTAAGGTAAAACGAACATCTCCCGAGAACTGAGACTCAAGCACCCATTCTCGATCTTGACTGTTAGTCGTATCAAGGCGCTGCGCCGCATTCCGAGCTTGTGCGATTAAGTGGTTTTCGGCATCGCGTTCGTAGGAAAGATAAAAAATGATGGTGAAGACACCCGCAAAAGCTAGAAGTATTGCCAAGGTAAAGATGCTGACAAGCTTAAAAATCTTGCCGGAAAGACTTCCGTTACCCCTGCTGTCGCTTCGTCTCATTAAACAGACGACCTATTCTGATCAGCTGGCTCTTTGACACAATACCCGACACCTCTGACAGTTTGGATATACTGCTCGCCGCCAGGCAGGACCTGTGATATTTTTTGTCTGAGCGTTTGAATGTGAACATCAACGGTTCGCGTCTCGCCTATTACCACCGAATCGATTCCCCATACTTCTTCGAGAAGCTTTTCTCTTGTTAGCACATGACCCTGATTTTGCATAAGCATTCTAAGCAAGTCGAACTCTTTTAAAGTAAGCGTAACGGGCATGCCATCAAATTCAACACTGTGAGCAGAAATCGAAAGTACAAGCCTGCCACATGTCAGAATGTCTTCTCCCCGGGGTGATTCTTCTTCCACACGGCGAGCAAGTGCATTAACACGCGCGACAAGCTCCATCATGCCAAATGGTTTAGCAAGATAATCATCCGCACCAGCATCAAGACCCGATACCGTATCGAATTCTGTACCCTTTGCTGTAAGCATCATCACCGGAATGCGCTTCATGGTGGTATTGCTTCTGATTTGGCGCAGAATTTCTAAGCCATCAGTTTCTGGAAGCATAATATCTAACAGCACCATTGAAGGAAGTTCTTTCTTGCAGGCAGCGAAAAAATCGCGGGCGTGAGAAAACCCTCTAGACTCAAACCCTGCCTGCTTTAGAGCATACATGGTCAAGTTTCTGATATTTGTGTCATCTTCTACGTAGTAAATCATCTCGCACCTTAGACTTGCACCTTAGTCCACATTCTACCCGAATCGCCCGGCAACATAATCCGCCGTACGTTCATCACGCGGATTTGTAAACAGCTGATCGGTGTCTCCCGACTCAACGATATCTCCCATAAGGAAAAACGCCGTTTGGTCAGAGACACGCAAGGCTTGAAGCATATTGTGTGTAACCATCACAATAGTATATTTTTCTTTTAAAGTGGCTATCAATGATTCTATCTTCTCTGTCGAGATAGGATCGAGCGCACTTGTTGCCTCATCCATAAGCAGCACTTCGGGTCGTACTGCCAAGGCTCGAGCGATGCAGAGACGTTGCTGCTGCCCACCGGACAAACTCAAAGCGTTCTTTTTCAAACGATCTTTTAGCTCATCCCAAATTGCCGCATCGCGCAAACTTTGTTCTACGATTTCATTAAGCGTAGCTTTATCCTTGATTCCGTGAGTGCGTGGTCCAAAAGCAATATTGTCATAGATGGAAAAAGGGAAAGGGTTAGGACTTTGAAATACCATGCCTACCCGTTTACGTAATACGTTTGCATCAAAGCTTTCATACACATCTACTCCGTCAAGGGTTACTTCACCTTCAATTTTGCAGTCATCGACAAGATCATTCATGCGATTGAGCGTCTTAATGAAAGTTGATTTGCCACACCCCGAAGGACCAATAAGGGCTGTTACCTGACACTGCGGCATGCTTAAGCTAACCGATTTCAATGCCTGAAAATCGCCGTAGTATAAATCGAGGTCTTTCACATTCATTTTTGATGGATTCTCTACCTTTTTATTTTGCTGCTCATGAGCCTTTTGTAGATATACCGCTGGCGCCTCAAGCCTTTCCTCTCTTTTTAAAATACCCGTATTCATAGCTTTATCCTCGCTTCATTTTATTAGCTATTCTTGTTGATAGAAAATTAATACCCGCAACAACAATCAGAAGAACAACTGCTGTGGCATAGGTTTCATGAATATGTAGTCCTTCACTCGCAAGAACATACATGTGCACCGCAAGCGTACGCGTTGAGTCGAACACTGCACCGAACGCCTGGGTTGAAAATTCTGGGATTGCGGCGATAGTGCCGGCAGTGTATATCAAGGCCGCAACTTCTCCCACAACACGTCCAATACTAAGAATGATTCCGCCCAAAATTCCTGGAGCGGCATTAGGTAAAACAATCTTAAAAATCGTTGTGAGCCTGCCCGCACCTAGACTGAAGCTACCCTCCCGATATGACGAGGGAACCGCCCTGAGAGCCTCTTCAGTCGTCCTCATTATGATTGGCAAAACCATAATGGCAAGAGTTGCTGCTCCAGCTAAAAGTGACATACCCCAGTGCAGGGCTGTAACAAAAAAGAGCAGACCAAATAACCCATAAATGATAGACGGAATGCCTGAGAGCACCTCTGTCGTTGTTCGTACCAAATATACAAACTTATTCGTTTTTCTTGCATACTCAGACAGGTATATAGCCGCACCAACACCAATTGGAGCAGCAAACAGGAGGGAAAGCGCTGTCATGAGGAGGGTGTTGATAAGTGCTGGCATCAAAGAAACATTCTCTGAAGTGTATTCCCACGCAAACAAGCTTGGCGTGAGGTAAGGAATACCGTTTATTAAAATGAATCCCAGTATAAATAAAAGTATTGCAATGGTTAACGCCGCACCAAGTCGAACAAGCCATCGCAGAATCCCACCAGAAAGATTTCTCTTGCGAGCGTTTGTCATGCTTTGCTCATATGCTTTTTCAATTCGTGCATTTATATCTTGCGCATGCAAGGCTTCTGCTTGCGACATCACTTCACCTCACTTTTTTGCTTGATCACATTAAGGAGAATTGTGATAAGAAGAATAAAAACGAATAAAACGACGCCTGTTGCAACTAAGGCTCCCCTATGCAAATCTGCCGCATAGCCCATTTCGAGCACAATATTTGCTGTCATGGTTCGAAGGCCACTAAAGAGGCTTTCTGGAATTACGGGCTGATTACCTGCGACCATAATAACCGCCATAGTCTCACCAATTGCGCGGCCGATACCAAGGATGATGCCCGCCATAATCCCCGACAAGGCTGCCGGCAAAATGATTCTGAACACAGCGCGTTCATGCCCTGCCCCAAGAGCTCTTGCTCCTTCGTAATAGCGTGTAGGAACTGAATCGAGTGCTGTTTTTGCAACAGTTATGATGGTTGGCAAAATCATAACGCCAAGCAACAAAGCTGCCGCGAGCAAGGAAAGACCGTTTCCTGGAGCAAAATAGCGAATAAAGGGTACGATGATAATTAAACCGAAGAACCCGTACACAACAGACGGAACACCTGCAAGCAATTCAACACCCGGGCGCACAATACGCACGACCTTACTCGACGCAAATCGCGAAAGATACATGGCGCACAGCACTCCAATAGGCACTCCAACAATAATTGCTCCAGCAGTAACGTAGAGGCTCCCGATAATCATGGGGAAAATCCCGTAAATATCATTGGCAGGACGCCAGGTTGTTCCAAGAAGGAAATCAGGGAGCCCTATTTGGGCTAGAGCGGGAACTCCATTAATAAAGAGAAAGACGCATATAAGGGCAACCGCAAGGATAGAAATCCCTGCGGTAATCCCGAATAGAATCTTCACTCCACTTTCCTTAGCAGAGCTCATGCGCACCTCCGGCTAAGACCGATAATATTGATGTGTCTTCCATTAACCGCGCACTTCTTCCCAGTCACTTATCTCACCGGTGTAAATGCCTTTTACTTGTTCTGAGCTAAGATTCTCGATTGATGAATTTGTGTGTACGATTACGGCAATACCATCAAGCGCTATCGCAGTTGCCTTCAGACCAGATGACAGCTCTGAGTCCTTCAGCTCTCGTGATGCCATTCCGATGTCGCATGTTCCTTCAATCGCCATATTCATTCCTGTGGTTGAGTCACTTTGCTGTACCTCAATGGACACATCAGGATTGAGCTTCATGTAAGCTTCTTGCAGCTTCTCCATTACCGGCGTAACCGATGACGAACCAGCTATAACAATTTTTCCGCTCTTACCTGAAGCGCTGTAATTCTTTGTTTCGCCATCGATGGCGATATAGCCATTCTCTTCAACGATGGCTTGGCCGTCAGCGCTCATCGTAAACGAAATGAAATCTTGCGCGACATCTGAAAGATTGTCTTTTGTCGCAATATTGAAGGGGCGAGCTGCTTTATAACTACCATTTTTAACGTTTTCTGCTGTAGCCTCAACATCATCAATTTTTACTGCACTTACACTTGAGTCCAACGATCCCAAGGAAAGATACCCTATACCGTTTTCGTCACTTGCGATTGAGGTCATCATTACCGAAGTCGAATTTGTGATTACTGCTGAAGTAGTAGTTTTGTCAACCTTTTCGCCACTAGAATCTTTTTCTTCAATCTCAAAGAGCTCGATGAAAGCGCCACGAGTCCCCGATCCATCTTCTCTCGAATATACGGACACCTGACCTGTGGGCGAATCTTTGCTATCTTCGGCTTGCTTACTGCTCGAGGACGGCGCAGAGGAGCAACCGACGAAGCATAGCATTCCCATTACAAGGGCAACGCAGGCTACGAGACCGACTAATCGTTTATCTAAGCTTTTACTCATGTTTTTCCTTTCAAACTTCACTCATTTAGTATTTGCCTTTTTAAGAGCAAGACCATGATGGGACGCTGGTATCAAGGACATGTTTGGCAAAAATCAAATGTATGTAAAATTTTGTGTGGCGAGTTTCAAGCCTCATAGAATTAGAGAAAGGCATTCGTTTTGGGCAGCAACAGAAAAGCTCGATATGAAAGGTTTTCTAGGGCGACGAAATGCTAGAATAGGCTGATTATTCAGCGGAAACAGTTTAAGGAGTCAGCGTGGAATATATCACTTCCCTAATTAGTAATTCAAAAGAACGCATTGTGAGTGTTTCGCGCGACGGTGACTTCTTGCTTGGCAATGAGCAAGATGTACTCGACCTTATAGCAACTGTTCACTATGAGTACGACAGCTCAAAGATGATTATGAAGAAAGAGGATATCGAGCCCCATTTCTTCCAACTCAAAACGCGTCTTTTGGGCGGCATTATGCAAAAGTTCGTGAACTACAAAGCCTCTCTCGCAATCGTGGGAGATTTCAGTACATGCGAAAGCAAAAGTTTCCGCGATTTCATGTATGAGAGCAACCACGGAAACACCTTGTTCTTTGCGAGCACTGAAGCAGAAGCCATCGCTTTTCTCTCAAAGTAAACACTGCCAGAAATCCTTCCTTATCATAACGGGAGTTCCTTATGACTGAATGTAGTGGCGTGATACTATGTAAGCAAGAATTGACTCCCCTACCCAAGGAATGTTGATGACGTTATTTGAAGCAAAATCATTGGCTGTTTCTTTCAAGAATCAAGACTCACATTCCTCGCTTTTCTCTCAAGTCAGCTTCTCGCTGGAGGCGTCAAAAATATATGATCTCGTAGGAGCGTCTGGCTCAGGAAAATCAACCCTGCTTCGGGCATGTGCCCGCATGTACGAACTTGATGGGGGAGAACTTCTTCTTAATGGAGTAAACAGCTGCAACATTTCGCCTCAACAATGGAGAAAAAAGGTGTGTTTGGTTCCCCAGAAAACGGCTCTTGTTCCGGGTTCAATTCAGGAAAACCTCGTTTTGTCTTGGAAATTGAAAGTGCACGCAAAAGAAGTTCCCCCTCCTAAAGAGCAACTTAAGGAAGCTCTTTCCCAGGCAGGTCTCGACGACCTAGAACTCGATCGCGATATCTCTCAACTTTCCGGAGGTCAAGCAGCACGCATCTCCCTACTACGAGTTTTCTTAACCAAGCCTCATGTGTTGCTTCTTGATGAAGTCGATGCGGCGCTTGATGATGAGTCTTCTCAGGCAGTGAGTGAGCTTACTGCCTCACTGATGAACAATCAGACTACTTGCTTAAGAATTCGCCATCGCGCTACAGATGGTTTTGCCGCAGGCGTGTTTGAGTTGTCAGATGGAACCTTGGCCTATGCGCCTTACGGACAAAGTGAGACACGATGACTGATGCAGGTGTTGTAGATATTGGTTACATCGAACTTCTTGCCGCGAGCGCATTGATGCTCGTTGCAGGAGTTGTTTCGTATGTGCTCGAACTTGGCCAGCTGAAAAACATCCTTGTCTCATCTATTAGATGTTTTATTCAGCTTCTTGCAGCAGGCTTTCTTCTCAAGCTGCTCTTTGATTGGCAAACATGGTGGCTTGTTTTGCTGGTCTTGCTCTTCATGCTTTTTGCTGCAACCCAAATTGCCACCTCTCGTATTGAAAATAAGGTTCCCGGCTTAATCTTTGGAGTATTTCTCTCCTTGTCAATTTCTTCATTAGCGGTAGGGTTCATCGTAGTGGAGGGAGTCATTCACGCTGAGCCCTGGTATAACGCGCGACAGGTTATACCGATTGCAGGGATGATTATCGGAAACGCCATGTCCGCGATTGCAGTGGCAATCGATCGGCTCTTTTCAAACCTAGATTCACGATCTGATGAAATGTTCGCACTTACTGCTCTTGGCGCCACCAAACGTGAGGCTGCGTTTGCCTCCTTAAAAGAGGCCATTGGCGCAGGCATGGTTCCAGTGCTTGCAACTATGTCCGCTGCTGGCATAGTAACTATCCCCGGGATGATGACGGGGCAATTGCTCGCTGGAGCAGATCCCTTCACGGCTGCGAAGTATCAAATTGTAGTGATGCTTATGATCTCTGCTGCAAATACTATCGCGATTGTTATGGCATGCTTCTATAGCTATCGAAAGCGTTTTTCAAAAACTGGATACTATCTTGATAAGGGAATCCGGTCGTAATTACTGGAATTCTAGCATAAACAATGCCGCCTTTCGGACATATTTTGACTTTGCCTTAAATATGTAGCGACAATATCAGTTTGTTTGTTATAATGCTCGTCCGTTCCGCAGTTTAACTAATAAAAAATAGTTTTGTTTCACCAGGTCGCAAGGCCTTTCTTTTTGTCAAATTCCACGAGTTTTATCTGTACAGGAAGGTAATGTAATGATATAATGTAAG
>JBMNSJ010000051.1:0-14355 GCA_050945135.1 Raoultibacter sp. | reverse complement strand
TCATAGGCCATGAGGGGGTTCCTTTCTTTTCTTTCGTTGTGGTAAACAAAAGAATATAGGAACCCCTGACTCATTTCATATCACAAGTTAGAAGCTGCCTACCCCCATTAACTTTACGCGGTCCTTTTCGCGTGAGCAATATATGGCGCGATTAAAACCACTCTAACATACGCAGGTCACGCAGAATGCTCCGCATGACCTGATGTAAATCGTGTTCTCGTCCGCTTTTCTAGGCAAGAACGAGACCTATTGCCTGCAGCTTTTCTAGCTTTATGCTTCTGCCACCCACAAGCCGTGAATGTTGCAGAACTCGTATGCCTTCAGTACTTTATCGTCTTCGGCAACGGCAAAATCTGCACTTGGCTGATCTGCTGGTTTTAGGGGCGCTATCTGATAACCCTTTTCGGTAACCAAGCAGACAAAAGTAATGTAGTGCTCATCAAGCATCGGATGAGGAACGCTTCCCACATCAACATGAACCTTGCCTGCGTCAATAGTGATAACCGGAACGTGCTTCTCGAGAGCTGCATCTTCGGTATTAGCAACTAGTGCTTCCATCTCGTCGCCACAGCACTCCATCGACACACCGCTGTCGAAAGGCTTTATGGCTACGTTTCCGCAGTGCTCGCAGTAATAAAACGTGACATCCATTGTGAACCCCTTTCAAATACTCCTCAGAAACTCAAATCAAGCAGTATTCGATTTTTCTGGCAAACCCGTCTGCGGAAGCTTTTTCACAATCGCAAAAACCAAAATCGCAATACCTGCAATGATTACCGGGGTTGATAAGACTTGACCCATGGTCAGCCATTCCCCCCAGAGATATCCTATATGAGAATCCGGCTCACGCACGAATTCGATGACAAACCGAAAGATACCGTACATGATGAGAAAAATACCCGCGAAGGTGCCGCGAGGACGCGGAGGAAGCTTGCGGGAAAGTATGAACAACACCGTAAAAATTACGAGCCCTTCAAGGAAGGCTTCGTAGAGCTGTGAGGGATGACGAGGCTCATTTCCTGCAGATCCACCAAAGACAACACCCCACGCTGCATCGGTAGGCGCTCCCCATAATTCTCCGTTGGTGAAATTAGCACAACGCACCAAAAAGATTCCAATAGGTGCGGCAATAACACCAAGGTCAACCAAGGTAAGATAAGGTATTCGGGTAATTTTAGCCGCGACGATTCCCGACAATAGCGCACCTATGAGGCCTCCGTGGAAGCTCATTCCGCTTAATCCCCCGTTAACTGGAATGAATATTTCGAGCGGATGCGTAAAGTAATACCCGTTACCATAAAATAAGACGTATCCCAATCGAGCACCGATTATCACGCCAAGTATCACGCAAATCATGATGATTGAAAGAGCGTCCAAGTCGACTTTGATCTTCCAGCGCCTTGCAATGCTATATATGAGATAGGCACCAACGATAAAGCCAATGACATAGCCAAGCCCATACCACCTCACCTCGACAGGACCTAAGGCAAAGGCTATCGGGTCGAGCATCTGATACAGATCATTAAGCATAGTAGTATCTCCCGAGGTTGCTACGAGCGTACACGAGCATTCTTGTTCTTTGATTTACCTATAAAAGGAATCTATTCGGATTTCCCGTTCGTTCGCCTCGATCTGCATCTTTGTCGAACTGCGGTCCATTCTTTAAAAAGAACTCACAGAAGCGGCAAATTTGCTTGATTGCCGCTTCATAATCGAGCTCTGGATTAAGTAAAACCGTGACATCAGTGGATACTACATGAGTATCCCGCGAGCATGCCGCAAAATGGCAATCGGCAGGACAGGGCTCACCAGGCGTATTATGCGGACACCGCGATTGCATCTCATCATCGCAGCCACGTATTTCCCAACAAAACGCCACTTAGCTCACCACCATTATCCTCAAGATTGGTTCTCTACTGAGCGGCTGGAACAACGCGTGTTACACCTGGGACACGTTCTTTCAGAATACGCTCAACACCATTTGTCAATGTCATTTGTGACATGGGGCAACCTTTGCAAGCGCCTTGCAGTTCAACCGTAACAGTGCCATCCTCAGCAACATCAATCAAAGAAACGTCTCCCCCATCAGCTTGAAGGTTAGGGCGAATCAAATCGAGTACTGCAGCTACATCTTCTTTGTTAACCATGAGGTCTCCTTCGTCTATTTTTGTCGATTGTAGCACAGCTCGATAGCTCAAAGAGAGCTATCCTCTTCGTGCTTCATTCCTGTCAGTTAAACGGCTTCCAATCTTTACCAACAACAACTAAAACTCCCGATTCAAAGGTGTAAAAGCTATTTGAAGGCACAGCTCGTCCTATTCCAAGCGACGATACTACCGACTCTGCCGCATTGCGCATATCATCAGCTGCATAAATCACAAGTGTCTCCTCGTATACATACTGATCTGCATTTCCGGTTTCTTTGATTTGATAGCCCTGCGTGGTAAGAACCTCAGCAACTTGGGTAGCACCACCTGCAACTCCCGAACCGTTTCGTACAGTAATATCAAAACTTGCTGGATCTACACTTTGCGTCTGACTAGATACATCAACTGGTGCTTGGCCTGCATCCATTTGCTCCATCATTGATGCAAAAGCTGCTTCGTCGGGAACGAAATACCGTATGTTGGTATTTGCGCTTATCGTTGAGTAGCCAGGAACGCGCGCTACGTATATGTGCGAATCCTCGATTCCCTTAAATGCCTCAACCAAACTCTGTATCGAAGAAAAATCGCAGTCGGTCTCAAACTTATCGGCGATGCTGTCAATTTCAGTGAAGAGACTGAACCCATCGGCCTCCAGCACGTCTTTCGCTAGTGCAAGAAGAATCTTGCATTGGTTTTCTGATTGCATTTGTCCGCCCGTGGACAAATTCGTAGCACGACTAAGCGTTAAGGCCTCTTCTCCATTGAGGGTTTGCACGCCTTCTTCAATGTAAACTGAACCAGCGTTTGGGTCATCAACCTCTTCTTCCACATTTACTTCGATACCCCCAAGAGCATCAACAAGCTGCACGAATCGCTCGTTGTCAGATTTCACAATGTGCGAAATATCCACTCCCGCAAAAGAAGAGACCGTCTTTATGAGGGCAGCATCTCCACCCTCGAGCTGAGCTTCACAGATTCTTCCAACACGTCCATCGCTTAGATATACTTGACTCGTGTACGGAATTGACATGAGAGTAACTTGTCCTAACTCTTGGTCAAGACGTGCCAATATCAAGACTTCAGGACCGTTGTATTGCGTGCCGCTCTTATAGTATTCCCCCACGATGAGCGTGTATGAAACTTCCGGATTATCAGGGCTAACCAAGGCTGCCTTTGTTTCAGAATCCTTTAAGGCAACACGATCTGAAATTGAATTACCAAAGACAAACATGCCCACTGCAGCTGCGATTCCTACGATAAGTACCAGAGCTACAAGTGCAAAAGCAATACCCTTAATATAGGATTTTCGCCTAATAGCCACCGTGTAGTGTGATTTATGAACCCGCTTGGAATGATCCGCAGCACTCTCTCCACTGCGGGTTTCGGGCATGACCTGATCCACCATGCCTCGCTGAGCACGTGCGCTTTTTCGAGGATTCGAGAAATTATGTGTTGTGGAGGATTTACGAGAACTAGAGCGTGAGACATCAGTCACATGCGAGCCAATGGTTGCACGACTGATGTAATCTCGAGAGCTTTTTCGTACCCGCCTGGGCTTGCGCTGATTCTGACTCATTAACTCATCTCACTGATTACCCAATAGAGTCGTCTATGATAAGCCTTTTCACGTCGGCGCCCAAAGAGCTCAGCTTTCCAACATAATCCTCATATCCGCGGTCGATATGATCGATGTCATGAATGTGCGTTTCGCCATCAGCGTAAATACCAGCTAACACCAAGGCAGCGCCGGCTCGTAAATCAGTACATGAAACAGGAGCACCTTGCAGCCCTTTTACACCACGCACGAGCGCATGATGGCCTTCGATGATAATATCAGCACCCATACGCATAAGCTCTGAAGCAAACATAAATCGATTCTCGAAGATGTTTTCGGTAATAACCGAATTTCCGTCAGCCACACAAGCCAAAAGCATAAACTGAGCCTGAAGATCAGTTGGAAAACCAGGATGTGGGAGTGTTTGAATTTCGGTTGCCAATAACGGATTGCTTCGAGATACCGTGATTGCGTCTTCAGCAACAGAAACATCGCAGCCCATTGCTTCAAGCTTCATAATAGCCATTCGCAAAAATGAAGGATCAATCCCACGAACCGTAAGAGGTCCTCCCATAAGAGCTCCACCTGTGAGTAGCGTGCCCGCCTCAATACGATCACCGACAGTGGTATGTTCGCAGGGCTTCAGCTCGGATAGGTCAACGCCTTCGATTTCGATAAAAGAATTTCCAGCACCGTTAATACGCGCGCCCATCTCGTTGAGCATGTTGGCTAAGTCAACAATCTCGGGCTCGCGCGCTGCATTTTCGATTGTTGTTGTGCCTTGCGCAACAACTGCAGCCATCAGGAGGTTTTCTGTTGCTCCAACACTCGGGAATTCGAGTACTACCGGCACGCCTTTGAGCCCATGAGGAGTTGTAGCTTCGAGATAACCATGGTCTATCTCAAACTTTACGCCCAGGGCTTCAAGACCGACAAGGTGCATATCAATCTTCCGTGCACCAATTTGGCAACCACCAGGCATCGCCACACGAGCGCTACCAAAGCGTCCCACCAAAGGTCCGAGCACCGAGATAGAAGCCCTCATCTTAGTGACAAGCTCATAAGGTGTTTCCTGGCAATCAAGCGTGCTCGTGTCTATTGTGAGTGTGTGGCCATCACGAGAAACGGAAGCACCCAAGTGTTTGAGTACTTCCGCCATAATTGAAATATCGGAAATCTTTGGAACATTATGAATCGTCGAAGTGCCTTTTCCGAGAATTGCTGCAGCCATAAGCTTCAAAGCAGAATTCTTAGCACCAGATACCGCCACTTCCCCGGTAAGCGTGCTATTCCCTTGGACGACAATCACTTCTTTGGACATACATCATTCCTTCAATACGACAAGGTGTTTTCTCAAGCAATTCTAACACCTAACGAGCGTACGAAGAAAAACCTTACTGTTCGCCCAAAACAAATCGTGTAAACGACACGATTTCGATGCTTGTTCCAAGAGCCTTAGCGCTCTCCTCAGTGTACTGAGCAACGCTCTGATCAGGATTCTTTACATACTCCTGCTCGGTAAGACAGTTCTCTTTGAAGAATTTCTCGATGCGACCTTGAGCCATTTTCTCCTGAATGTTTTCAGGCTTCCCTGACTCTGCGGCTTGTGCCTTATAGATTGCCATCTCACGATCGACAACATCCTGGTCAACCGACTCACGGCTTACAGCAACAGGAATTGCTGCTGCTACCTGCATCGCAATATCACGACCGAAACGCTTGAAATCGTCACTTGCAGCAACCGCCGAATCGCCGAGCTTAAACTCAACAAGAACGCCAATTTTACCAGCGCCATGAATGTAGCTAGATACTGCGCCATCAGCTTGGGAAGCATAGGCGAAGCGTGTAAGCTGGATGTTCTCTCCAAGAGTGTGAATAGCATCGGTAACGATAGCATCAACCGTTTCACCCTCAATTGACGAAGCGCGCAAAGCATCAATATCTGCTGGGGCATTATCAAGAACAGCTTGTGCAATCTTGTTTGCATAAGCCTTAAATTTATCGTTGATTCCAACAAAATCCGTTTCACAGTTAAGCTCTACGAGTGCTCCTGCTTTTCCATCGTCGGACACCAAAGCACTAATGGTTCCCTCGTTGGTAGCACGACCAGCCTTCTTTGCTACAGCAGCAAGTCCTGCCGTGCGAAGAGTGTCAACCGCTTTATCGATATCGCCCTCAGTCTCGACGAGCGCCTTTTTACATTCCATCATACCGGCTCCGGTCAACTCGCGAAGCTCTTTGACCATAGAAGCAGTAACGTCAGCCATGGTTCATCCTTTCTCATATTCGCTTGAGGATTTCTCAGCCCTCAAGATTAGCAATTCGAACTATTGGCTCAGTAGGCCAACGGTGGGTAAATCTATGCCTGGTCTGCAGGTGCGGCTTCCGCAGCTGGTGCTTCGGCAGGTGCCTCGGCAGGAGCGGCTTCGGCAGCAGGTGCCTCAGCAGGAGCAGAAGCGTCTGCGCTCATTTCGGCGACGGTAACAGGAGCGCCTGCGCCAGCAATAACTGCATCAGCGATGAAATCGGCAAGAAGCGCAACTGAGCGGATTGCATCGTCGTTAGCTGGAACGCCGAAATCCACATCGTCAGGATCGCAGTTGGTATCAAGCGTACCAACAACAGAGATCTTCAAGCGGCGAGCCTCATGAATAGCAATGGTCTCGCGATTGGTATCGATAACGAAAATCGCATCAGGCGTGCGCTTCATGTTGCGAACACCGTTGAGGTTAGTTTGAAGCTTTGCGAGCTCTTTGCGCAAAAGGATTTGCTCCTTTTTAGGAAGAACCTCCATACGACCATCGGCTTCCATAGCCTCAAGATCTTCCATACGTGTAACGCGAGCACGAATGGTTACGAAGTTGGTAAGCATACCACCAAGCCAACGTGCATTGACATAAGGCATGCCGCAGCGATTTGCTGCGTTAGCGACAGCCTCTTGCGCCTGTTTTTTGGTGCCAACGAAAAGTACGGTACCGCCCTTTTTCGCAAGCTCAGAGACAAACGTATAGGCTTTGTCCATGCCATATAGGGTTTGTTTGAGATCGATAATATAGATATCCCCACGACTACCAAAGATATATGGTTTCATTTTGGGGTTCCAGCGACGGGTTTGATGCCCGAAGTGGGTTCCTGCATCTAGCAATGATGCAATACTGACTTTTGCCATTGTTTACTCCATTCGTTAGTCCTCTGCTCCCGGTCATCCCTCAATTCGCAACCTTTTCTTGTGGTCACTAGCGATTCGAAGTCACGCGAGCATGTGTAATTAGAAACCTTGGTATCATACCACTCTTTTCCCAGATTGGAACGAGCAAACGAAAATTCATCATCGCCGTACTTTTCGAGGGGCAAAAACGCCCCAAAAGGAAATTCCGCAGCATTTTACACAGCTAATACGGCTTAGCGCATACGCCTGCTTTTGCTTGTTTTAGTAGGCTTTTGCTTGTATTTAGGATTGTGCTTGAGAAATACCGCGCGACAAATTCTTGCAATAATGAGCGTCAATAAAGACACCACTAGAAAGCCTGCAGAAAAATCGAAGGCTGTATCGTTGTGCTCTGCAAAGGCATAGACGCAGATAAGCGCAAAAAAGCCCGACAAGACAGAGCCAATTACGGTAAACATGCGAATAAGAACTTCTTTCGCGTGGTTGGGAGACGAACGATACATCACCACGAAGTACACAATTACGGCAAGTATCACCAAAAAGATGACGAGAGGAAGCGATCTTAGCATGCGGGCAAATAACAAACCAATCAAGATTTCTCCTCTCTCTAGACGTATTGATGTTTGTATTCTATCAGCTTAGGTCTGACAGAATCGAGAGTGTTTACTTCTTGAATTGGCTTGGATGCTTTTCGAAGAAATCGGTGCGGGGAGGTAATTCTTTGATACGGTGGGTGCCTTCGCGGATATCTCCTGCACTGCAAAGCTCTTCCATATCGTCGAAATCATAATTCCAGCTAAAGAACTCGTCATAATCAAAGCATAGATAGTCGCATATTTTTTCGGTGCCCATCGGCACAACAGGATGCATGAGCAGTGTGCTAATCCTCAGCAGGAAAAAGCAGTCGAGTAAAACCTGTCTGCGCGCTTCTTCGTTAGCGTTGTTTTCGACGTCTCTAATGTGTTCTGTCCAATACTTATTTGACCAACGTATAAACTCATCCATGAGCGACATAATAGTATGGAGCTCAACTTTTGCCATGGTTGCGTCGTAATCGACCAAGACTTTGTGCGCCTTTTCTAAGACCTCTGCCGAAACCTTACCCAAAGGCATCATGCCGTCAAAATTCTTTTGGGCTTCATAAAAGCAACTACGCGCAAGACGATTAAAGACGTTGCTAAGCAGCGCACTTTCTTTCAAAACCGGATCAGCGACACGCGGATCTGTTCGCTTGCTCTCATCTGGGTCGAAAGGCTTTGGCTTAAAGCCGACAGAGCGTTGACCGAGTCCGAGCGCCAAGAAATGAGCTCTCAACTGCTCAAATGTATAATACTCAAGGAGTTCATCGGCGCTTGGCGGTTTAACCGCGCTCGAGGATGAAGCTTTTTTATCTCCGAACAACACATGATAGTTTGCTAGTAAGCTAGTCTGGCGCAGAGGCTCGTTAAGAAGCGAATCGGAATCTTCGGAGTCTTTTCTGACTGCCTCAAACAACGCAGGTTGAGCCACACCATAAAAGTAAAGATTGTCCTGACCGATGAATTGATAGACCTGAGCATCCTCCGAACTCCAAAACTTTTTCCAAGTGTTGCGTGGAAGGCCCAGACTGTCGTTATACGCAATCGAAAAAGACAGAGGGGCCCACAAACTCTCTGGCCAGCACCACACAGTTAAACCCTCGACACCCTCGAGTACCGGTGCAGCTACCCCCCACTCGATGTTTCCTGAAATGCGAAACGGAACTAAGGTTTTTGAAGTACGGAAGCGGATACCTGCGCCTACAAGGATTTCACGCGCAATATCGCGATCGTCTATAGTTGCGAATTCAATCTCAAAACTGTGCTTTCCTTTTTCGGCGGCACGGAATTTGTGACTTGGTAGGCTATCAGCTATTTTTCGATAAGACTCCTCTAGCTCAGACTTTATATAGACCACTGGAGGAGCCAAGAACTCTTTAATGGTTTGAGTTACAACAGGACGACACTTCTTGTCAGTTTCGAGCTGCGCCACATGCTCTTCGAGAAATGCATGGAAATCGGGAAGATCAAAATACCAGTTAGCAACCGGCCTCATCTCGGGAACCGTGCCCGTAACGGTAGAAATCGGAGCAATTAAATCCTCCGGCGCATACTGATGACCCAAATCGCACTCATCCGCATAAGCATGCTCACTTTTGCATCCCTGAACAGGACAGCGCCCGATAACCTGTCGGCCATTTAAGAAGGTATCTGCCTGTGCATCAAAAAATTGTAAGGTTTCTCGCTTTTGCAGATATCCATTCTCGTGCAGGCGTTTTACAAATGCGTCGGTAATAGCCTGATGAACCTCAGCACAACGTCCAATTCCCGATCCTTCATAGACGGAAAGACTGATGTCATAGGCATCAAGCGTGGCTTTTTGCGCCTCATGATTAGCCATTACATAATCGGCGATCGTGCCTTCGAATCCTTGCTCAGAAACTGCTTTACGATACCCCTCGTCAATAGGTGATCCATAACAGTCAGTACCTGAAATGAAACGAACATTCTCGTACCCTATTCGATCACGCAAGAAACGGGCGAAACAATCTGCTGGAACAAAAACGCCGCCGATGTGCCCAAAATGCAAGCCTTTATTTCCGTAAGGCATACCTGCGGTAACGGTGGCACGTTTTGGCCAACGTGATTTAATTGGTGAAGGCGCCATTGCTTTCAAGCTCCTTTAGTGCGTTTTCGATATCCTGAGCATTGGATGATTCGTTGAGTAAATCAAGAATCTCCGAAAGACCTAGGCTGTAATAAATGTCGAGAGTAATAGTGTCGTAGCTAGAAATTCCGGCTAGGTCAGCTGCTTTATCACAGGCATCTTCGAGCGTTCCAATTTCATCGGCAAGGCCGTTTTCGACACCCATCATACCCGTGAAAGTCATACCCGTTGCTAAAGCGCGAACTTCCTCGATGCTCATGTTGCGTCCTTCGGCAACCGATTCAAGGAAGGTTTCATTAACCTGATTCACCAGGTCTTGATAGTATGCACGCTCTTCCTCGGTAAGAGGACGATTTCCAGAACCAGCATCTTTATTCTCTGAAGAAGTAATGTTTTCTATACTGATTCCAAGCATCTCATAGAGCCCCGACAGATCGGTTACGCTCATGATGGTTCCAATCGAGCCTATGGCAGTTGTCTTAGCGGTAAAAATATAATCTGCCTGGGAAGATATTTCGTAGGCAGCACTCGCGTTTATCGATGCGCTCGAAACAACAATTGGCTTTGAGAATTCTTTGACATAGTGCGACATTTCTTCGCCAGCCGTTGCCACTCCTCCCCCAGAATTCACCCGAAGTACGACTGCTTTAATGTCGTTATTTTCTTCAGCTTTGTCGAGCTGCTCTTTTAGCCCTTCAGGGCTATTTGTTGTGCCGTCATATTGAATGGTTCCATCGATGTTTATCACTGCAATTGTATTGCCTGTGGTGAAGCTTGATTCATCGCTGTAACCTGCCAAGGTAGAATTCACCGAAGAATTCAAAAGGCTCGTACAAGAAAACATGCCGATAGCCATAAGAAGGAAGAGCGCAATAACAATCGCCAAACCCACAACCCAGGCTTTACCCTTTTTCTGCGGTTGATAATAGTTTGGACCAGGGTTAGCATACTGCATTGGCTGTGGTGGAACCTGGCCTTGTTGCTCTGGCTGCTGCCAAGCTTGTTGCTGCCAGTTTTGCTGATCGCTCATAACCTAACTCCTTCAAGTACCGCTGTTAAAACTCGAAATTCTCGTCGGACTTACCTTGTTGAGCTTTTTTAGCTGTCCGAATCAAGAATTCTTGATTATTGTTTGTTTGCTTCAACGACTTAATCAACATATCCATTGCACGCTCAGTATTGTTGAGATTGGCTAGAATTCTTCTTACAGCCCAAATCAACGGTGCCTCTTGCGGATCTAAGAGGAGATCTTCACGACGTGTTCCTGAAGCAACTGGATCAATTGCAGGGAAAATACGACGATCGGATAAGTAACGATCGAGCTTGAGCTCGAGATTTCCTGTACCCTTGAACTCCTCAAAGATAACTTCGTCCATCTTTGAACCGGTATCGATGAGCGCTGAAGCCAAAATTGTAAGACTTCCGCCACCTTCAATATTGCGTGCTGCGCCTAAGAAGCGTTTTGGAGGATACAATGCCGTTGAGTCGACACCACCCGAAAGAATGCGTCCAGAAGCAGGCTGCGCAAGGTTATATGCACGAGCTAAGCGTGTAAGCGAGTCAAGCAAAATAACGACATCTTTGCCGCCCTCCACAAGACGCTTTGCTCGCTCGATAACCAATTCCGAAACCGCAATATGATTTTCACTTGGCATATCAAAGGTTGAAGAAATTACTTCACCCTTAATAGAGCGCTCCATATCAGTTACCTCTTCAGGGCGCTCGTCAACAAGAAGGCACATCAAATGAACCTCGGGGTTGTTTGCCGAAATAGCCGCTGCAATATCTTTGAGGATGGTTGTCTTACCAGCCTTGGGAGGCGAAACTATAAGACCACGTTGACCTTTGCCGATAGGCGCAGCTAAATCAATGACACGCGCCGTGATGCTGTTTTTCCCATGCTCCATCCACAATCGCTCATCAGGATAAACCGGAGTCAAATCGGCAAAACGCACTCGTTTTTCAAGGCTTTCAACGGGTATGCCATTAACGCTGATTACCTTTTGGATGGCAGCGTATTTTTCGTTTTCGCGCGGCGGGCGAACTTGACCCACAACGTAATCGCCTTTACGAAGGCCGTTCCGACGGATGGCGGACAATCCCATATAGGCATCGTTCTCGCTTGGAAGATACCCGCTTGTGCGCAAAAAGCCATATCCATCAGATAGGATATCAAGAATTCCTTCGACTTCGATGAAGCCTTCAGCTTTTACGCTTGCTTCATAGACTTTCTCAACGAGCTCAGCTTTTTTAAGCCCCGCCGATTCAACACCAAGTTCCTCAGCTTTAGCCCGCAAATCTGCAACCTTGAGCTGTGTAAGATCTTCTAGGCTCGTTTGGGGAACAACTTCGTTGCGTCCCTGGTTCTGATGTTGGCGACGTTGTCTGCGCTGATTGGCATTGTTGGATTTGTTGTTTTGGCGTCCCGCTGTTTTGTTTTGCTTGTTTTTTGGACGCGGGCTTTGTTTTTCCGTACTGCCTGTCGAAGGCTTAGATTCACCTGATTGCTCACTAGATGACGATACGGCAGTTCTTCTTGCGCGTGGTTTGCGCTTGGATGCCTCAGTGCTTGCGCTTGCATCCTTGTTTTCTGTATCACTCATGCGTTTTGTACTTTCTCCCAGTCTTTCATAAAGGAATCTAGCCCGCGATCAGTCAGCGGATGAGATACCATTTTCTTTAATACATCAAACGGAACAGTGGCGATATCAGCGCCCATCAGAGCTGCTTGCGTTACATGATTGGCACTGCGAATTGATGCAGCGATAATTTCAACTTGCTCACCATTAACCGTATTCTCGGTAAAATCGTAGTTCTCTATTGCAGCAACAACATCTTCGAGCTGTGCGATGCCGTTTTCGGAGATGTCATCGAATCGTCCAACAAAGGGGCTGATATAACGCGCACCTGAGCGTGCTGCCAGAATAGCTTGAGGAACCGTAAAACAAAGCGTCATATTGACAGGAATTCCCTCAGAAGACAGCACCTTAGTTGCAGCCAAGCCTTCCACCATCGTAGGAACCTTCACCACAACGTTTGGAGCAAGAGCTGCGAGCTCACGACCATCAGCAATGATTTCATCGCGTGTCATTGCTACACTCTCTGCCGAAACAGGTCCATCAACAATATCGCAGATTCTCTGAATGTGATTATGAAAATCTGGCAGCTTACCACCAATACGTGCATACAGAGTTGGATTCGTTGTCACTCCTGCCAGAGCGCCCCAACTTGCAGCTTCCTCGATTTCATTTAGATCGGCGGTGTCTAAAAAGAACTTCACCTCTGTCCTCCTTACGGCCAGACTCCCGGACATGCGCATGCATGAACACATAATATTTGTTAGGGATTTCTTACTAAAACGTATCTTTCACGGGGGATTCTTAAGAGCTGCAATCATACTAGCGTATGAAAACCCAGTACGCAAGAATTTGAAAGATAAAAATGCTTTGTTTATTCATAGATACTGGTGTTATAAAAGGCAATCAAGCCATAAGGACATGCTCACGTCCCCAAACGAACCCTCAGCTCTTCCCATGCACTTGCCGAATTGAACTTTTCTCTGAAGCTCCTGTTTTTTGGCAGGGACGCAGCTTAATCCGGGAAACTCTTGCCCCCTAGTGCTCTTTATTTTCAGCATTGGTCTTCTGAGCTGGCATTATCTTATGATGCTTCTGAATAAGACATCTGGGCGAAGCGAACCCGGGATAAAAAACCGGACTAAGGGGTGTGTCTGCCAAAATGACGTGGATTTCAAAAAAATATATTTCTTTCTCTGCCGCTCATGCCTAGGTCAGCTCATGCTTTTTTACGATGTAGCAAATCTGCATTACATCGGTCAAGGATCTGTATGCTTTCTGTAGTAACGAACGATTACTGTCTTTTCATGGCAATCGTTCTTAGTCACATATCCGCTTTAGAGTTTTGGGAAAGTATACGAATCGTCTCGTTTTACTACCGTGATGTACTTTATGCGAAAAAGCTCATCCGCGAGCCGCTTTGCATTGCAGCAGACTCCTCCGCTATTCCTGGAGAAGTCAATCAACCTTTTCACTGTTTAGTTGCAGAAAAAGAGCTTCGACGTTTCAATAAAGACGTAGTCTGCCACGTGTGGACAAGTCCTCTCCCGAAAGGGTCCGTCTACAATATTGGACGTGGAGTTTATGCGTGCTCGCCTGAGTTATGCTTCGTTCAGATGGCAAGAAACATGTCCTTGCTCCAATTAATTAAGCTTGGCTATGAGTTATGTGGTCTCTACACTGTGTCCGAAGAGGGGCTTTTTCAGGCTCAACCGCTAACCACAGTTGATAAGTTAAAATCATTCATATCGAAAGCGGGAGGTGTACGAGGCACTAAAAAAGCGTCAAAGGCCTTGCAATACGTGCGCGATAACTCCGCTTCACCTATGGAGACCTGCCTTGCGATGCTTTTGTCTCTTCCCTACAGGTTAGGTGGTTATGGATTTGAAAAATTGATACTCAACCACCCAATCCAAACCACAGAACTGACCTGCGGTGTGCTATTGCCGAAAACCTATATATGTGACTTATTCTGGCCTGATGCGGGATTAGCTATTGAATATGACAGCGACCAATACCATACGAAATCTGATCAAATAGCACATGATTCAATTAAGCGCACTGATCTTGGTGTAGTGGGAATAAAGGTAATATCTGTGGCCTGCCCCCATTTTCTGTACCAACCAAAATGTTAGTTTCTAAGCTGCGATCGCTTGGATTGCAGGAGGTCTGTAGCCAAGCGAGCTATGGGGTCGTTCGTAGTTATAGTAGCGTATCCATTGC
>JBMNSJ010000050.1:0-14985 GCA_050945135.1 Raoultibacter sp. | reverse complement strand
GTTGGAAACACGTCTTCATGCAAAGTTGCTAGGGAAACAGGAGGAAGGCCAGTCCGTCAGCGCAGGCGGGTTGGCCTTCTATTTCTTTTAACCAGGGGGGTTGACGGGTTATCGGTCATATGAGTTTCAAGCAGTCCTTCCCTATTTCAGAACGAAATGGTTCTTCTTAAACTCGAGCACGCCTTCATCACTCATGCGAGCAAGTTCCTTTGAAAGAGCGCTCCTGTCTACACTCAGAAAATCTGCAAATTCCTGGCGATTGAAAGGAATGTCGAACTCCATCGTATTGTTTTTCTGGGACTCGGACGAAAGGTAAGACATGATTTTTTCTCGCGTCGTTCTCTTTGTTACGTGGCCAAGCTTTTCTGTTACATTGAGATTCTTTTGAGCCAGAACTACCAGGAGGTTCTTCACCAAACGCGTGTGAAATTCACAGGCCGACGAGCACGTGGCAACAACCTTGCCGATATCGAGAAAGAGCACGCTTGTAGGCTCAGCTGCCTGCACGCTTACCCGAAGGCTTTTGTTTTGGACGCAGGCATAGCTTTCCGCAAAGATATTTCCCGGACCAACATTGCTCAGAATGCTTCGATTTCCCCAAAAATCTTCTTCAATAATATTGATAGATCCCTTTGTCACCAGCCCAATCGACGAAACCGAATCACCTCTTCGAAAAATGAAACTGTTTTTGTCGTAGCTTGCACTACGCGCACGTAGACAATTCAACATGGCAACAATCTCTTCCTCGGTCATGCCCTGAAAAAGTAGTGCTCTCTTTACAATGCTGATATCTGTTTTCATATTCTTGCCTTTACGTTGCATATACCACTGAAAGGTTCTTTTTAACTCCGTATTCTAATCTCTGTCCATGACGGACGCAAGATAAAAACACGAGAGGAGACTCGATGGATACAATGTTTTGTTTCCAGTGTGAACAAACTGCTGGATGTTCGGGATGTAGTGTCTCTGCAGGTGCCTGCGGAAAAAGTGCAGAAGTGGCCGAGCTTCAAGATGAGCTGACCGAAGCATTAATCACCCTCGCCCACGCCACCGGCGGCAAAGCCACCAGCGAAGCGGCGGCTACATGCATGCTTGAAGGCTTGTTTGCAACTATTACTAATGTAGATTTCAGCGCTGATTCAATTCTGGAGCGCATCACAAGCACGCGCGCTTTATCGACCATGATCAGCAAGGGTAAAACACCTGGCGACTTTAACATGCAAAAGCTATGGGAGTCCGACGAAGATATCCGCTCGCTAAAATCTCTCATCCTTTTCGGCATCCGTGGCGTTGCTGCCTATGCCTATCATGCTCAAGTGCTCGGCTTTTCTAACCCCCAGGTGAATGACTACATCTTTGAGGCAATGACTTTACTCGATCAAGACCTTGATATGGAAGCTCTTCTTCCGCATGTTCTTAAAACTGGAGAGGTTAATCTTGCCTGTATGGAGCTGCTCGATCGTGCGAACACCGAAACTTTTGGCACTCCAGAGCCAAGCAGTGTCAGCATGACAGTAGAAGCAGGGCCTTTCATTGTAGTTTCAGGACACGATCTTCACGACCTCAAAGCCCTGCTCGAACAAAGCGAAGGCAGAGGAATCAATATCTATACCCGTGGAGAAATGCTTCCCGCGCACGCTTATCCCGAATTGAAGAAATACCCTCATCTTAAGGGAAATTTTGGAACGGCTTGGCAAAACCAGAAGAAGGAATTTGATGCCTTACCTGCACCCATCCTGTTCACAACGAACTGTCTTATGCCTCCACGTGCTAGCTATGCTGATCGCGTGTTTACAACGGCGGTTGTAGCTTACGACGGCATAGAACACATCGATGATACGAAAGACTTTGGATCTGTTATAGACAAAGCGCTTGAGCTCGGTGGCTTTCCTGAAGACAAAGAATTCACTGGCATCAACGGAGGCAGCGAGCTCACCACGGGCTTCGCGCACTCAACCGTGCTTTCTGTTGCTGGAACCGTCATAGACGCCGTCAAAGAAGGCGCGCTCAATCACATATTTCTTGTTGGTGGTTGCGATGGCGCACGGCCAGGCCGTAATTACTATACGGATTTCGTCAAGCAAACCCCTGATGAAACGCTTGTGCTCACGCTTGCTTGCGGAAAATATCGTTTTAACGACCTCAATCTGGGAACGCTCGGCGGTCTTCCCCGCCTTATGGATATGGGCCAATGCAACGACGCATACTCTGCGATTAAGGTTGCGGTTGCCCTTGCGGAAGCCTTTGAATGTGGTGTAAATGACCTCCCCTTGAGCCTCGTGCTCTCTTGGTATGAGCAAAAAGCCGTATGTATTTTATTAACGCTTCTGCATCTTGGCATCAAAAACATTTACCTTGGACCTACTCTGCCAGCCTTCATTTCTCCAAACGTCCTGCAGTTCCTCGTGGACAGCTTCCAAATCACACCGATTAGCACGCCTGAAGAAGACCTCGCAAAAATTCTCGCATAGCTGTGAATCACACAGACTTTCGACATCTTGTGTAACGAAAGAGGCAGAAGAAGAAACAAGCAAAAAACTAGGCGTGAAGCATAAGTTTTGCGTCTAGTTTTATTCCAGGGAAAGGTCAGGAACTACGTAGCTGGCCTAAGGGCTTTGCTATACTGGTGAGTGCTTTCGCTCTTTTTGCACAATACTTCGGAAGGAAACACCATGCTAGTTGGAACGATACTGCTCGTTGTCCTTATTGTAGTTCTTATTTTTCTAGGGCTCTTCATAGTCCCCCAGCAATCGGCATACATCGTTGAACGCTTAGGAAAATTCAAACGAGTCGCCAACGCTGGTCTTAATATAAAAATTCCAGTTGTCGATCGTATTGCAGGCAAAGTTAACTTGCGGGTGTCGCAGCTTGATGTACAGCTTGAAACCAAAACGGAAGACAATGTTTTCGTAACCATTTCTGCATCAACGCAGTATCGCGTTAACCCAAGTGATGTTGCTCGCTCGTTCTACGAGCTTTCTAATCCCGTTCAGCAAATGAGGTCGTATATGGAAGATGCTTTGCGCTCCACTATTCCCTCTATGACCCTCGATACCACCTTCGCCGAAAAAGATAACATCGCCTATCAGGTGCAACAAGCTGTCGCTGAAGAGATGAGTCAGTTTGGCTTCACGGTTATCAAGACCCTCGTTACCGCTATTGACCCTTCAAATGAAGTTAAGCGCTCGATGGACTCCATTAACGCTGCTCAACGAGAAAAAGAAGCAACACGCGAGCGTGCGGCTGCAGAAAAAATTGCTATCGAAATGCAAGCCTCAGCCGAAGCCGAGCGCACGCGCCTTCAAGGTGAGGGTCAGGCAAACTATCGTCGCGAGATTGCAAGCGGAATCGTTGATCAAATCAAATCGCTTCAAGAGGTCGGCATGGATATCGACGATGTCAATCAAGTGGTGCTTTTCAATCAATATCTTGATGTTATGCGCTCTCTTGCCAGTTCGGATAATGGCAAAACGGTGATACTTCCCGCATCGACACCTGGTGGATTCTCCCAAATGCGCGAAGAGATTATCCAAGCGATGGTTACCGCAGACGCAAATTCGGAGGGCATCAAGTAATGCAAGCACTCAAAGTTCGAAATATCGTCTTGGGCCAAGGTATGCCAAGCATTTGCGTACCTCTTACCGAGCAGAGTACCGATGAGCTCATTTCTGTTATCGAACAGGCGCAGGTTCTAGGCGCTGACCTAGTCGAATGGCGCGTAGACTTCTTCAATAACTCGTCGGATATTGATGCCGTTTGTGCAGCACTTTGCTCTCTAAGAGCAGCACTTGGCGAAATGCCTCTCATCTTCACCTTCAGACGAAAAGTTGAAGGTGGCAACAAAGCCATTTCAGAAAGTGACTACTGTGAGCTTATCTCGAGCGTTGCTCAAACGGGATATGTCGACCTCATGGATATAGAGTATTCCATTGGCGAAGCGCAGTTCAACGAGCTCGCCTCGAGCTGTAAAGCCCACGATATTCCCGTCATAGGTTCACATCACAACTTCGAGCTAACTCCTGATGCTCAGTTTATTGTGAACATGCTCGCCACCATGGAAGCGCATGATGCGGACATTACCAAGATAGCTGTTATGGCTAGCTGCACAGATGATGTGCTCACGCTCCTTGAGGCAAGCAATGAGTTCGCCAAACAGGCACAACGCCCCTTTGTTGCCATCTCGATGGGAAATGCAGGAGCGCTCAGTCGTCTAAGCGGCGAGATGTTTGGCTCTGTCCTAACTTTCGCCTCGGCTAACAAGGCTTCCGCTCCTGGACAGATGTCAGTTACTGAAGTGCGTCAAGTGCTCTCACTCTTCCATACTATGCTGCAATAAAAATTTCGTAATTTTTTTAAGGCTTATCCAAGATTTCTAGGCACCATTTCGCGCGCTTGACCTGCGCTGTAGTAAACCGGTCTCTTTACTGTAGCAAATGTCTTCATTTGTGTAGCGCCGCTGCAAGGTTTCTGTAGCATTCGCTCTTTATGCTCTGAGATGTCTGTCGATTCTTTGACAACAGCATTCGAAGAGAAATGAGAGATTTATGCCTAAACATATAACTCCTAGATTAGCGGTCAAGCCGTCCTTCCTGGTAAGTAAAGCAATACGCCTGATTATGGCCTTGCTTATGACAGCCGCTTTGCTTCCCTTAAGTTTCCTCGTAGATGCTCAAGAAGCATTTGCAGACACACTCATAAGCGTTCACATTCCTACGGGAACTACGATGACCTGCGTTGATTCTGAAGGAACGAAATACTTTGCTGAAGGTCAGTTTGCCGTAGAAGGAAGCGGCATAAACAAGGCAGCCTACTGCGTAAACTACACGGCAAGCTTTCAATCGGGAAGAGTGCTAAGTGCCGCAGATGCCAAGACCTTTATCCCTCAGGATCTGCTAACTAAAATAGCTCTTGCTAACATGTGCGCGTTTAACGGCGACTACTCAGATCCAAACAATGTTCAGTTCTACGAGTTTGATTCTGCGAGCGGCGAACAGCGCTATTACCTTGTACAGGCTTACATCTGGCTCATCATGGGAGATGCGTTAGGCTATCAGCTGTATTCAACCGAGCCAACCGAAGGTCCTGGGTCGTGGGGCGGATCTGCGCAGTTCAACGAAGCTCTTTCTCACCTTAAGTCTTTTGTTGCTGCAACGGAAGGCTCGTGGATTGGCACGGGAACGGTTTATTATGGCGCTGGGCAGCAGATTGCAATGGATTTCGACATAGAGCCTGCTTCGGGTTGGATTGATTTACAAAAACAAAGCTCAAACACAAGCCTCTCAAACAACAACAGCTGCTACTCCTTGGATGGGGCTGTATACAGCATTTGCGATGACGCCTCAACAACACATGAAATAACACGCATCACCACGAATTCAGAGGGCTATGCCTCCTCGAGCGATATTGCCCCTGGAACCTATTATGTCAAAGAAACTACGCCCGCTCCTGGGTACGCGCTCGATACTAGCATCTACGAAATTTCCGTTTCTGCTGGTCAAACTACGCGAGTAAACCATACTGAAGTCAAAGATGTCCCTCAAAACAATCCTGTCGACATGCTGCTTGAAAAGCTTGACTCAGGAACCTTAGCAGGAACTCCTCAGGGTGCTGCATCTCTCGCCAATGCCGAATATACCTTCAAGTTCTACGGCGTTCATTCAGCCACGGACCCAGCTACATCAGGACATACTCCATTGAAAACCTGGATCATGAAAACCGACCAGAGCGGAAAAGTATCCCTTGATGAAGCTCATAAAGTATCTGGAGATAGCTTTTATACCACGAGCAGTGGGAAAGTCACTCTCCCTTTGGGAACACTAACGATTGAAGAAACAAAAGCACCTGAAGGCTACATTCTCAATAACAAAGTTGTCCATGTGACACAGATTACCTCTGAAGGAGTTGCAGAATCTGTCACAAATTACCTTGCACCGCAGGATAAAGAACAAGTTCAGCGGGGCGATTGGCGCATCACAAAGGAAGTACCCAGCTCAAACGATACTGAAAACCAAGATAGAACACGTCTGTTGGTAGAAGGAGTTTGTTTTGAATTCTACAACGACAACAGCCAAGCCGTTCTCGCTCCCGATGGCAAACTCAAAGAACCCGGCGAACTTGTTTGCACGATTGTCACCGACGAAAACGGTTATGCGTCTACCCGCGACCTCCCCTATCCAAGCGAATGGCAAGGTGCGCTTGCTTACAGCAGCTATCTTGTGAAGGAAGTCATTCCCGAAGATGTAGCTAATCGTTATAAAAACGAATACGGTATCACCATGCTCCCCGTAAGTGATTGGAAAGTTTCGATTTCAGCCAACAATCAATTTCTGCCCTCGCAACTCGTTAGTAATAAGATTCCTCAAACTCCCGTAAAAATCATCAAAAAGGATGCTGCCACCGGAAATCCCATCAAAGGAAACTGTGGATTCCAAATACTCGATGAGCAGGGTGTAGCAGTTTCGTATAACGACCCGAATGAAGCTCAAGCTATTGATGTCTGGTATACCGGTGAAGATGGCGAGCTTGTTTTACCCATGAAGCTAAATGAGGGAACCTACACACTTGTTGAAGTAGAAGCACCTGATGGCTATGCATTGAACTCTCAAAGTGTGCAATTCGTTGTTGATAGCTTCAATACCTGGGAAAACCCTATTGTTATCGAATATTTTGATGAAGCAATTATGGCGCAACTCGAGCTACAAAAGGCAGATTCCCTGTCGGGAGAGCCTGTTGCGGGCGCAGAATACAGTCTACGTGCAACTAACGATATACAAACCAATGACGGTAGCCTTTACTTTGCTGCAGGCGATGTGGTGGCTTCCGGAATCCTAACCGATGAAGCTGGATATGCTCTCATTGACGAGCTTCATCTTGGGCGATATACCCTCTACGAAACTAAAGCACCTGCGGGTTATGCGCTCGATACGCAAGAATACCAAGTAGATATAGTAAGCCAAGGTCAAGAAATACCCTGTGTCTTACTTCGCCAAAACCTCGAAAATGAGCCTACGACCGTAAAGATTATCAAGCAAGACCTCCTCTCTTCAAGCCCTCTTGAGGGAGCAAGCTTCAAGGTATGGAAAGAAAGCGAAGGAGAGACGCATGAGTATGACTTTACTACTCTTGTGCCTGCAATAGAACAAGCCCTGCTAGAACTTGATTCGAGCGTGTCACACGTCAAACTCAACGATGAAGAGGCGCTTCGAGAAGAACTGCAGGATAAAAGCGCCGGCTATTCAACGGTCTTCTATGCTACCGGACAACTAGTAGACTCAGCGTCGTTTAAGCCCTATACCCTGTTAGCTAGTCTTGAAGAAGATAAAAGTATCAGCATCTCGCTTGACAGCACAAACCTGTGCTCGATACCGGCTTTGGTGCTTGCCGATGCCAATGCCTTTGAATTCGAAGGGAGCACTAATGCTGAAGGTGTCCTCCATGTTCCTTATCTCGAGCCCGGGTCCTATTCTGTGATTGAGACGGAAGCTCCGTTTGGATATCTCCTCGACCTCGAGAAAGAAGCGCATACCTTCTGCGTTGATAACCAAGGAATGATTGCAGGTCAATCAAGTATCGAGTTCGAAATTACGAATTACAAGATTTCTATGAGCTCTCATGCACTCGATGCCACCGATGGCGACAAAGACGTGCTGAACTCAAAGGATGCTCGAATTGTTGACACCGTTTCCTACACCAATTTAGAAGCAGGCACAGAATATAGGCTGCAAGGTACACTCATGAGTAAGCAAACCGGTGACTTCCTGCAGGTAAACGATAAGCCCGTAACAGCAGAAACCATATTCACCGCTGAGGATCCTGATGGAACTATCGATGTTGAATTCGAGTTTGACGCAGGAAATGCCACAGGAATCGATCTTGTTGTTTTCGAAACTCTCTACGAAGAGGGATCTGATGAGCCAATTGCCTTGCATGAAGACATTGACGACGCTATGCAGACAGTTTCAGTTGTTGAAGAGCCGAACCCAGCCAGCGAAAAACCAGTAGCGAACACTCCTAAAACACCAGGGAGCAGTCATGATGAGACGGGAAATCCCTTCGGAAATGCACCCGGGATTGTTTTAGCCTTACTTGTCGTTATTGCTTTCATGAGCGCCGGATATGTTCTCTACCAAAGGCGCCGTTCAAAGCTAGAGCGAAAACAGTTACTTGAGAAAGCCCTGCGGTGGTAAATCGACGCACAAAAATGAAACTCGGTATCGTCGTCTTAATGGCGGCGATACTCATCTTGGCTGCAGCTTTCGCGGGCATTTTCTACTTCCAGAGCAAAACACACTTTTCTCCTAGCCCGAGCCGCGCAGTAGAATACAAAGACGGATACCCAAACATAGATTGGACTTACTGGACAGCGCAAAATCCTGACATCATCGGATGGATCACCATCCCCCACACGCATGTCGACGCGCCCATCGTTCAAGCAAAGGCAAACAATCCTCAGTTCTACTTGAGTCACGATGCCTGGGGAAACTGGAATCCTTGGGGTGCGATTTATGTATCAGCTGAATGCGTCGACGAGGGATTAGATTCTCAGAATACAGTCATCTATGGGCACAATATGGGAAATGGCGACACGCAGCAGTTTGGCGATTTAAGCCGTTATACCGATTATACGTTTGCCAATGAACATGCAACTATCCTTATCCAGACACCTGCTTGGAACAAAACAATGCAAGTTGAGTTTGTGGAAATCGCACGGGGCTGGGACCCAGTACGCCAAACTACATTTTCTGATGAGCTCGATTTTTCGTCCTGGTATGCCGAACGAGCTCGTGCTGCTTCTGTTACTTTAGCCGATACCACTGAGCCTCCATCACAGGTTTTTAGCCTGGTAACATGCTCGTACAATTACTGGAGCAGCGAGCGAACCATCGTATACGCTTGCTGAATCACCTCTCGGTTCACTCGTTCGCTACTTTGAGAATCAAGCAGCTTTTCTCCCCTACGCAAGTTCTTGTTGCCAACACAACACAAAGGGCGGTTTTGTAGGCACATTTTCCTTTTGTGCCTCCTATCGCTATATCTGTGCCTATCAGGCACATTCGTCATTTATTCCGCTTAAAGTGAGGCTTAAAAGGTAGCAAACAGATTGAGATAGCTGCCTACGTGTCGTGTGGTGCGCGAGATTACATATTTTGAATATCGGTTGGGTGTGGGCTTTTCGGCCCCTTGTAGTGGTGAAGGCATACACCCTGATAAAAGGAAACTGCTGGGTTCTCTATGAAGAACGAAAATACATCCCTCCCACATACCGGACAAGATGCCAAACGCTATCTAAAATGGCTCATCGTAATCCTGGCTTCTATGCTTTTCTTCCTCCCAATTACTCCTTCAGGTCTAGAACGCAGCTTTGCTAACGAGCAAGACAATCCCTTACTGCAGCTCACAAAAGAAGAGCATCCCTATGCTGGCAAAACCATGATTGATGTCTCGGAAGCACAAAATGGAACCGTGGGGATTTCTGGCTTAAGTGACTCAACTTTGAAGGTAAGGATAACGAAAGGTGAAGAACGTGTTCATTTTGATGTTCCACCCGACGGTTTCCTGAGAGAATATCCCCTCACTCTAGGCTCTGGATTCTATTGTGTTGAAGTGTTCGAGCACGTAGAAGGTACAACATACAGCCGTATTGCCTCTGAAAACCTCTACCTTGATAAAAAGTCAACGGACTATACGTATACCCATTCCAACATCATGTGCTCGTACGAAGAAGAGAGCATGGCACTTGTCGCAAAAATAATCACACGCGATGCCAGAAGCGACTACGAACGTGCTGAACAAATACTTGCATGGGTCGATTACAACATTATCTACGATGAGGCAGGAGCCGACATGGCAACGAAACTCTATATACCTGATGTTGTTGAAACCATTACATCACGCAAGGGTATCTGCCTTGATAGAAGTGCGGTTTCAGCGGCGATGCTTCGCTCTATTGGCATCCCAACACAAATCGTAACAGGATACATAGACGATAATCCCACCTATCATGCGTGGAATCGCATATTCATTGACGGAGAGTGGATAGATCAGGATATGATAGAGAACCTCGAGGGCTCCGACCTTATCATCGAACGAACCTTTTAAATAATCGAAAGACGCGCCCTCACCCACCGACTTTTTTCGGCACGGGCTTACTCGCGTGTTGCGCGCGCACTTCCGCCACAATCCCCCGCTTGCTTTTCGACACGGTCATACGCAAGGCACCACTACTTTCACTCGTCACCCTGCTTTCCGGAGCGGTCGTCTTTGCGCGCCACCACTGCCCTCACCCGCCGACCCATCCTTCGCTGAAATCTACATTTGAGTTTGGGGGCCTCTCGCGGCACGAAAAGTGTTTCGCTTGCAATATTTCGAGGGGATAGATAGCGCGACCAGGCATTTTTTGTTCGGCATCTTCGCGGAAGCAGCTCGAAAGCCTCCCATATGCCCAGAATCTGCAGGCGAAACCGTTTTTGTTCCAAAATCTTGCTCAAATGGCGAATCTAGATTGTTCATACGGACATGCGGGCCGTGGCAAATGCGCGCCTACAGCAAAGGCACCCCGGAGAAATGTCGCAGGGTGCCTTGAACTCGTGATTTGATGCTTTGTTCGGGTATACAAATTGCTACCCGAACAGATGAGCTTACATATCAGCCGTAGCGATACTCAATACCCATGGTGGGTTGTGGAAGCTCCCACTTCTTGATGATGGTGTCTCCACACATGATGCGACAGGTGCCACACTCTAAGCATCCCGCATAGTCAAAGGTCTTGTTACCTTCATCGTCCACTTTATAAAGCGCTGCAGGACAGACAAGGACTAGCTTTCTGAATTCATCATCTGAAGGATTCTCTACAAGCTCAATATGAGCGTTTTCTTCATCTACTTCGTATTTGTTGAGTGAGAGGTATTCATCAACATTAATCGTAATATCTTTAACTGGCTTCATCATAGAGCTTTCATACCTCCTCGAACGTCTTTCAACAAATTCATGTATCCCACTTGTTTCACGCGTGCCATACCAGTTTTCTTAACTGACGTCATTGGTTTACCATTTACCACAAACATAGAGTTAAAGATGTCTCTGATCATGAGTGGATACTCAGTAAAGACGCGTGTTGCACCTTCGAGGAAGTGTGGGAACTTACTAAAGTTTTTGAAGTCTTGCATAATGAAAGAGTTGTTCAAGTCATCAACATAGCTTTGAAGACCTGCTTTAGAGGTATCACCTTTATCGAGTGCTTTGACTGCATTGCGTCCTGCATACATACCAGAAGCTATTGCATAATCCATACCACGAACCATGTAGCCTAAGTTAATGCACATCATGGCGGACTCTCCTGCTAGCATGACGCCATTACCAATCATAGTAGGCATCATGTCATATCCTCCTTCAGGAACCATATGTCCTGAGTGTTCAACAACTTTGCCTCCACGGATAATGGGAGCAACCGCTGGATGATTCTTTAAGTTCTCAAGCATTTGATAGACTGGCGTGTCTCCGCTTGCTACATCGGCAATGGTAGATACTACGCCCAAAGATACTGAATCTTTGTTGGTATACATGAATCCGCCACCGACTTTGCCGTCAGTAACGGAACCAGCGAACAACCACGCACAGCCTTCACCGTCTGCGGCGAGAGCTCTATCTTGAATAGTATCTGCCGGAAGTTCTATGGTTTGTTTAACCCCTACTGCAACCGCATGGGCACTCGGGCGCGCAGCCCCCACCGCTTGAGGGGTAAGGAGTGAGTTCACACCATCACATAAAAGGACGATGTCTGCCGTGATCTCATCTTCGCCGGCGATGATGCCACAAACCTTGTCTCCGTCTTTCATAAGAGATTCAACTGCTATACCGTAGATGTATTCTGCTCCTGCTTCTTCTGCTTTTTCGGCTAACCATGGATCAAAGTTACCACGCAAAATTGAGTAGGATTCTTGTCCTGGGACCAACATATCATCTGAAGAGAAGTCAACCGTAAAGTTAGAATCTGGTGCCATAAGAGATATCTTTTCATGGCTTATCTTGCGCTCTACGGGAGCTTCACTCTCAAAGTCAGGAAAGACTTCGCGCAAGGCATGCGCATACAGACGCCCTCCTGTCATGTTTTTAGCACCTGCGTGGTTTCCGCGCTCAACCACGAGAACGCTTTTGCCAGCCTTCGCTAGTTCGTATGCGGCAACCGAACCGGCACAGCCTGATCCGACAACTATCGCATCAAAATCTGATTCAGCCATATTCATTCCTTCCCGATCTTAGTGGTCCTCATCTATTGCTAATTCCTCTCTTACCTAAAAAACGAGTGCTCCCCTAACCAAATTTGGTCTTTTCGCACCCAGCAAGAAAGAACAGCCAAAACAAGCTTTGAATGGATATTATCAGACGAAAAAACTTGATGCATGCTAAAACTGCAAGTATCCCGGTCACAGGGGTGTTTTGGAACAAAATTCGAGCTGCGTTCTCCCTCGTCAATACCCATGTATTCATAACGCTGAGGTATTTAGTTCACTCTCATAGTTCTTTTGAATCGTGAGTTTTTTTCGAGTAACGGCGCAATTCTCAGGGTAGAGCAGGGTAAATCATCCTCTATTTGTTCCTCAATAATGAAAATTTGCGGCAAAAACAACTGCGTAATTTTCATGCTTACAGCCCTAGCCACCTTAACTAAATCCCTAAAAAGCTTGCCCACTTCTCGAACTCTCTTTGGGCTTGCTCGTAACCATTGCGATAATTCTCATGAAGCTTTCCGGAATCTTTTTCGGCATTCTCTACCGCTTGCTTCTCGGAATAAAAGACACACGCCCTTCCTTCAGATTCAAGTTGCTCAAGTCGATCAAGCTCTTTGTTGTAGCGCTCTGGCCTGGTAGAAAGCGCTTCACGCACATGAGGTCGACGCCAAAAAAGAGCGTCCATAAGCGCGCTTCGTTTTTCTTCTTTGCGATAGCCGTAAGGACGAGTGCATACGACAAAAAATCGCTCGAAGCCATCAGCCATAGCTCTAGCTAGCATAATCCCGGCACCTTCCCCAAGCCCGCCGTCGTAGCACCACCTAACTCCCACCTTTGTGGGAACCATGGCTAACGGCAAGGACGAAGATGCGCGCACTCTGAGCATCAACTCATCAAGAGTCGAAAGATGCTCCTTGGTCCAATACAGTGTTTCACCCGTATCTCGATCAAAACCTTCAATCGTGACCTGCGCAGGATTGTCAAGGAATGCCGTCATGTCAAAAGGGAAACGGCCGTCAGGCTTTCCCGCTTCCTGGTAGATGTAATGCGCATTAAATATTCCTTTGTGCTTAAGAAAGGTATCTATGCCACCAAATTGAGGGTCATCAGCGAAATCTGTAAATGATCGCCGGGTGCGTTCGATATCACGAGATACATAATTGATTGAGTTGCTTGAGCCTGCAGACACACCATACACGTGGGTAAAATCAATTCCATTTTCTAATAAGATGTTTGCCGCCGCTGCCGTATAAGAGGCACGCATGCCCCCGCCCTCAAAGATGAGCGCGACGTCATCGATAGTTTTTCTTGCCGTAAACGTCTCCAAAATCCTTAACATCATAGAGCGTGTAACGATCTCGACCTCGCTGTTTCGACTTATAGAGTGCGATATCTGCCTTTTGATACAAATCGCGATATATTACTCCATCCTTGGGAGCAAGCGAGATACCAATACTTAGCGTAGCATGAAACTCTCTGCCATCATCAGTAACAAACGATGTCGCACGCCATACTTCGTTTAAGCGGTCTATTGCACCTGTTACCTGCTCAAGTTTCTTGATGTCTGGGCAGAACACCCCGTACTCGTCTCCGCCAAGTCGAGAAATGATATCAGTTGAACGGAAGTTGTTGAACAAAACATTTCCGAGCGTTTTTAGGGCTACGTCACCTTGGAGATGTCCGTAATTGTCGTTGACCAGCTTAAAGTTGTCGAAGTCAATCATGATAAAGGCGTGAAGATAATCGCCACTTCTCTTCTGGTCGAGAACGCTAGAAACCTCATTTTCGAATGCCCGATGATTTAACAGACCCGTTAACGGATCTACTTGCGCTTTTCTGTCTGCCGCATCAAGCCGCTGATACACCATAACCGTTGCTACCAACGCCCCCGCTGCCTGAATGGTTTCTACCTCACTGCGCCCAAGACGCGAAAGGAAAGGTATCGCCTCCATAAGACGGCCCGTAACAAGTAGCGAAACGGTTTCATCGCGAACGATAATGGGTGCAGAAATGAAATACGGAATGCCGACTGTCTCTCTAAACTCTGCTAGGTAATCATCGTCGTCTGCAGCCGTAACCAAAACCGGGTTGTTCTGATCGAGGAAAACATCGTCGAGTTTGATGCGCGTTCCTTTAAGGGCTTTTTGCTCTGCAGCAGAATAACCCTGTGTCATCCGAGCCACAAAAAAACCATCCTCATCAGGGCTTAATACGACAGTTCTTTGCATGTTAAGAGCTGCATTGATGCGCTTAGTAACGGTATAAAGAATGCTCTCATAATCAGTAGTCTGGCGAAGAGATTCTTGCAGCTCTGCCAAAAGCGAAAAGCCGCGCCTTTTCTGCTCAAGCTCGTGCCTGATAGAGATAAGCTGCGTATCGAGCTGTAAGACCTTTGCCACATTTTGCTCGCTCAAGTGCTTGAGAGCTTCAGTGTAAGCAGGACTGGCTTCATCAGTTTTGTTGCTAGCATCACTAGCTTCACCAAAAGACTTCTCTGCCTTTTGCGATTCTGCTAAGGCCTTATCTGCCTCATCAGCTGATTCTCCCTGAGAAAACAAACAGAACACTCCAGTCCAGTCGAGCCCGCGTGGCTCTCCCGCGATTGAAGCGATTTCGACTCCAGTGTAGAGCCCTGGCCTGCCCCCATTTTCTGTACCAACCAAAATGTTAGTTTCTAAGCTGCGATCGCTTGGATTGCAGGAGGTCTGTAGCCAAGCGAGCTATGGGGTCGTTCGTAGTTATAGTAGCGTATCCATTG
>JBMNSJ010000049.1:0-14986 GCA_050945135.1 Raoultibacter sp. | reverse complement strand
TCTGTCGGTAGCGGATACGAACCACCATCCGGGCATATCCATCAAAAGGGAACCGACGACTGGCGCTTTACAAAATGGGCGGTCGATGGCATCAAATTCTGAACCCCCAACAACTTTACGCCGTCGGAGGGAGAAGAACAGATGTTATCTGGAGTTGTAAGTTATATAATCCTTATCAGCTAAAGGATTCGGCTTCTGTTCCTAAGATATTCTTTACACAAATCATGCCGCCCACCATCGCAGTCATTTTTGATGTTCCCGTAAACCCGGAACGAGCATAAAAGTGTCCGGACCATCCAGAGCGAATAAGACCTGCCGCATACAGTCCGGGGATGACTTGCTGATTAGCGTCATAAACTTGTTGGTATTCGTTCGTGCTCAAACCGCCGCCCACATTTTGCTTATATACAGGATGATGCATGCAGTAGAAGGGCGGGTTAGTAACTGAAGTGCTCGCAAGAAACTTCGCATCTACGCCGCAGTCTTCGTCAATACCCTTTTCACAAAGCTCGTTGTACCTTTTTACCGTCTCTAGGAGACCATCGACGTCTACTTCGATAATCTCAGCAAGCTCCTCAAGTGTATCAGCTACATAAATTGCATCTCTTGCAACCTCTGCTTCAAATTTAGCAGGGTCGATAAGCTCACCATATTTTGAATCGAGAATTTGATATCCTATGCTCCCCGGCTGTCGAGCATCCGCTAAGCAAATTGGAGCAGTGCCGTATGTGCCATGTGATGCAAGCTGTTCGCAGGTGTATCTTTTCCCGTTCTTATTTACGCGAAGATACGGAATATTTGACCAGGCTTGAGGAGGGAATTCGCTACTTTCGTGATTGTGCGGCCAGCTTAAGCCAAGCTTATAGGAGCCGGCTGGATTAAGGTACGCGCCAGCCCAGTATGCTGCCTTATGTCCACCACCCAAGCAATTTCCATTTGGATTTCGAGAGAAAAGATCTCCGCACATATCAGGACAGAAGCATTCAAGCATCTCTTCATCTTGATGGAAATCTCCCGTTGCGAGCACAACCCCTTTCGAAGCCAATACCTTTACATATTCGCCATCTTTATTTTTTCCTATGCCTCCAATTACTGCACCGCTTTCGTCT
This sequence comes from Raoultibacter sp., assembly GCA_050945135.1. Lineage (GTDB taxonomy): Bacteria > Actinomycetota > Coriobacteriia > Coriobacteriales > Eggerthellaceae > WRIS01. The sequence continues at coordinate 13,877 of JBMNSJ010000049.1, read as the reverse complement.
TGGACAAGTTGCTCTAGAGGGGTCGAAAAAAGCACTCGCGCGCCGTCTTGCTCAGCCCTTTTTGCTGCAGCATTAAGAAACATCGGAAAGCCCTTGTAGCGAGCTGATGTTGCATCTTCAACATCAGGCGCAGGCCAGGTATACGAAAGGTGAGTATACATTGCGCTTTCGTCATGCGAGGCATCATTTATGCCATCGCCAGCCCTGTCAGTTCCAACCACGTAGGGCATTTCGTCCTTAACGTGTTCGGTAAGCCAATGCATCGCATCACCAGATCGCTCATAAATAACGCCTGTGGCAGGCATATCAATAGCGCCCAACCCTTCCATTACCAGTCTTTTCATCCAATAGGTCGGATCATATGAAGCTCCATACTCTCCGTCAAGTGGAGAATTGAATACCGCGCACTCTTGCCCCAATGCCTCAACAGCATTTCCCGCTGTCAATACAACTACGTCGGCCCCATTCGCCGCTGCATATGTAGCGGCTGGAACCCCCGCAGAACCATATCCGCAAATTAGTATTTCGCAGCTAATCGTTTCACCAATTTTGCTATCGTCGATAGCCTGCGGAGCAAGAGACCAGCTCCACCGTCCACCGCTGGTTGTCTCATTCCCGCTTTCTGTCTTTGCTTGAGAAGAGCACCCAACTGCTAACGGAGCAACAGCGGCGCCAGCAGTTACCGCTGCCGCCCCAAACAAAAACCGACGACGTGATACTTTTTCCATGACAAACCCTCCTTATTTTATATTTACTAGTCGATTCAAAAGCTGAATCTTGTTATCAATTTTTGCATGCTGCACATAGAAAAACATCAACCTTACCGGTGAGAACACCTCAACCGAATCGGTTGATTTTGCTTCTAGAAGAAGTTTTCATCTCGGTTCATTCTTTAAGAAGGTATAGTTAATGAAGGAAGGTAATCAATTTCGAGGAAACTCCCCTATGCAGAGAATAACTGTATTACAGAATCCAGCGAGAACTGTTCTTCTATCTTTGGGAGCTGGATGCATCCTGCTTGTTTTTTCGCTCTCCCTAACTGGCCAAGTCTCTCGCCATTATCCAATCGCCCTCTCTAATACGACGCTGTATTCCATTACAGGATGTGTAGCGATTGCTGTTCTTTGTTTAGTGTTACTTGCTAGAAAAAGTGCCTATGGGCGAAAACTGTACAGGTCTGTCTTTTTTCTTGCTGGAATTCTTTTTGCGTCTTGGTGCATTCTTGCCATAGTGTCTCAGTCGGGTGCAATTCTCGATCAAAATGCCGCTGAACTACTTTTTCTATCTCTAGAATCGAGCAGGCTTCTATTCACTGCTCTTATTCTTGTTCTTTGGAACTTACACATTTCCTTAAGCAGAGTCTCTGAGGTCCCACAAATCGCAGCATTAACTGTTCTCTTTGCTGCCTCATTGTTTGCCCTCACCTCTATTCTTGGTAAAACGGAAATTCTGATTGTAGTATTTGTAGCTGGTGCAGTTAGTTTCGGATTGTTGCCCATAGTAGAAAAACGCTATTCCTTTAACTCAGAGTCTCATTATTCTGCACAAGCGGCGCACCAAGCTCTACTGCGCGAGCCGAAACCAACTAAATCCCTCACCAAGACGCGTGCAATCTTTTTCTTGTCACGAATCCTCTGGTATTTAGTTGTCACAGTCTTCACCCTTATCTCTTACGGAGTTTTCCATGTTGAGCCTTCAAGCTATGTAGTTACCATACTTGCGGCTCTTGTCTTGCTTGTAAACGCTTTTGGCATAACGCTCTTAGTTCAAAACAAAGTTACCGCATCATTTATTTCGATTGCGATTCCTATTTTTATCATAGGTCTTTATATTCTTGTTTTTCAATCTGGCGATTTAGGCAGCTTGAATCGTGTTTTTGTTGTACTCGTTGTTTTCGTTCGACATCTACTTTTCTACATTCAGCTTCCCTCATATAGAAATATCACTATGATGAATCCTGTTCAATACGCTTTTCTTGAGCGCCTTATTCCTGTAGCGGCTACATACCTTATTAGGCTATTCTTGTCGCTTGGCTTCTTTAATTTTTTGTTTAGTGATTCCAGCGAGCATCTCACCTCATTGAGCTTATTGCTGTTTATGATTATTTCAGTCAGTGTTTTTATTTTTGTACTCGTCAGACATATTTGGCGATATTTTCCTTCAGAATCACCTCAAGCTAATTTTGCGGACGGCCTTCATCAAGAGAATGGCGAAAACGACTCCAGTTTACATTTTGAAAAAACAATACAAAAAATTGCCGAAGTCACTAATCTAACACCACGCGAAACAGATGTATTGCACTATTTGGCCCAAGGTTACAGCAAACCCTATATTGCAAAAGTGCTGTATGTTTCTCAGGCTACTATAAAAACGCATACCAATAAAATTTACCGAAAAACCGGAGTCAACAGCCATGATGACCTGCTTGATTATGTTGCGAAACAAATGTGACTTTTGCAGGATTTTATGATTAAAAGGCAAGCCGAAAAACATCTTTAACAATATTGAACGTTTCTTTTCGTCCTCGGAAGCCTCGACAAAATAATTTTCACCCTCATGCTTATCGGAGTTGTCGCCTTAACGCTATTTGCCAGATGAAGATGTTGTCAAACACGACAAGACGCCAGATTCTCCGCTCGGTCTTTTAGTAAATGCATACAGGCGAACCGAATCAGGGACAAAGAATCTTGCTCTCCCGAAATCGGTTGCGAGAACATTTTTGCAGGAATTCAACAAGGGTAATATTGAATACCTTGACGATACAAAATGGTGGGCTGCAGCTCAGGAATGTGATCAGGAAAAGCAGCGAGGCAACAATCCGCCCGCTAATACCGGAAATACGCCGAGTGACGATATCGATAGTTTATTCCCTGACGACAATAATAGCTCAGGCTCAACCGCTTCCGTGCCCGCTACCAAGAAGCCAGAAGAGTCTTCGGAGTTGAAAACTGCTAAAGCGGATGATTTACGTAAAAATTCCGTACCTGTTGTATCTCTTAGTAAAAAATATCGCACTGGGCTCGTCAATAATAATCCGTTGGATGTTGGGGTTTATGAGCTCAAGCGCGGTGATATAAAAAAAGATGGTACAAGGGTGCCTTTTATTTTCTACCCGAAGGGTTTCGAGTGTGAGTTCTTCTATGATCCACGGCATCCGCTCATTCAGCAGTATCCAGTACCTCCCGCCCAATATCTACTTCTTTATCTTGCCGATAAGTTTAAGAGCCGCGATCAACTTGATGACCTTGGCATTGTGTATGAGACCTTGGTCGAGAAGTATTTAAGCGAAGAACGCATAGATGCAAACTATCTTAAGGAACGCGCCGAAATGTTTTTTGGTGAAATTCGCGGACCTATGAAGAGATTGCTTGAACCAGTAAGCAATGATGTCGTTACGTGTATTCATGAAGCAGCCGGTGAAAGCGAGGAAGCAATTAGTCTTGCGCTTTCGGGCGGTCTAGATTTTCCAACTATCAAGCCAGATAGCCCAACCGCATACGAAATCATGGAATTCGTTCCCAGCAAAACCCTACTGCGATTAATCGAGCGTTATCCGGATCGTTTGTTCGATAAGCAGCTATTTGACGTTTCTTATTCAGAAATTGAACTGACCGACAAGGCGATGCAGGATAGATTACGCGAATCAGCCAAAGAGCGCATTGTTTCATATATTAAAGATCTCCTGTATCTCATCTCGACGCCGAGCTCGTCTATATCCAAAAATGATTTAAATAGGGTTGCACTTAGCCTTTCGTCGTTGACATCGAAGCTGGTAGATAATGAGCTTTCTGACAGATAGGGTTATGTCGGGTAGTGATTGGCGTGCGTTTGAACGTATGCCTGCACGCACTCTTTCACATCTTGGTTGGCGGGACATACAGGTCATTGGCGAGGCTGGTGACTGTGGTGGTGACATACTTGCCGTTAATCAAAAAGGAGAGAGTTGGGTAATTCAAGCGAAGAGCGTAACCGGCGATAGGCTTGTCGGGCCAAAGGCGATTCAAGAGGCGCTGAATGCAGCATCTGTGTATGGTACGGATGCGTTGGCGGTGGCCACGAACGGTGATTTTACGCAGTCAGCCATATTGCGCAGAGACGAGCTTTTAGCTGATGGGTTCGAGGCTCGTTTGTGGAATAATGCCTGGTTTGAGGCGTTATACAAGAAATTGCCTGACCGTTCATATGGCTACAAGAAGCCGCTTGATCACCAAAGGCTTGTAATAGAAAAGCTGAAGAAGGCTTATCTGGAAGGCCAGAGTCGTGCCCTATTCGTTATGGCAACCGGTCTTGGTAAGACGGTCACAGCTGCGACAGCGGCACAATTCTTCTGGGAAACAGGGGCAAGAAGAATACTTGTCCTTTGTCATCTGCAAGATCTTGCTTTACAACTTGAACAGAGCTTTTGGACGCAGATTTCTAAGGAAGTCCCAACGAGTTGTTTCTTTGAAGGAGAAGCGCCAAGCACACAGGAAGGCATCACTTTTGGGCTTTATCAGACGTTGCGCGGATGGCTTCCTGGAATAGATGCGAACACGTACGACGTGATTATTGTCGATGAAGCGCATCATGCTCTTTCCAATGGATTTGCAAGTTGCCTTCATTATCTTAATCCAAAAATGATAGTTGGTATGACGGCGACCCCTTGGCGTGGCGACGGGCAGTCTCTTACTACATTATTTGGCGAACCGCTTGAGATGATATCGCTCGTTGACGGAATGAAGCATGGTTTCTTAGCAAAGGTCGATTACAGAATATTCTGCGATAACATCGACTGGGACAGCATGCAATCAATATCTCAAAAATCACTCACGATTCGGGACCTCAATAAAAGACTGTTTCTCCCCCAGCGTGACGATGCGGTGATAGATAGCCTGCTAAAAGTAATGGAGGAGGTTCTGAACCCCAGAGTTGCAATCTTCTCTCCTTCGATTGAGCATAGCCACCTGTTTGCAGAAATGCTTACTTCTGCCGGTGTGCGCTGCAAGCCCTTGTCTGGTGTTGATAAAGTTCAAAGACGCGCAAATTTACTTGCCTTCTCATCAGGAAAATTGACCGCTGTGACTGCGGTTGATGTAATGAACGAAGGCATCGATGTACCAGATGTTAACATACTCGTCTTTTTACGGGCGACACACTCGAGAAGGATTTTCCTGCAGCAGCTCGGTCGCGGTTTGCGTGTTGCTAAGGGAAAAACAAAAGCAATCGTGCTCGATTTTGTCTCGGATATTCGCAGGATTGCATATGCGATTGAGATTGACAATGAAGCGAGGAGTAAAGACCGCGAAACGTTGGTGTTCAAAAACCAACTGGTTACTTTCGATAACCAGAAAATGGGAGATTTTGTAACTGCGTGGCTCGAGGATATATCGAACGATGAATTCGATGACAGTCAGGAACTGTTTTTTCCAGGGTTAGGATAGAGGAATGGCTAGGACATTACCGGAAGATGTACGCGAAACAATTAGACAACTCGTTTATGAGCTAGCTGATCAGGCGAACTACTTAGCTCAGGGTAGAGTTGAAAACGGCCAGTTTATGGCTCAGTTGGTGAATCACCCTCAAATTGGTGGTGTACTCTGTGAGTATATGTCTGAAGGAGATGTCAAGACTTATATCAAAGATGCGGTACTCAATCGCTATGCAAAAGAAAAAAGAGCAGACGCGCAAGACGGATTTAATACTGAAGAACTTATTTTGGAGAGCTTTGGAAAGTCCGTTCAAATTGAGGAGAAGACACGTGTTTCATTATACAAATCAACCGAGAGAATGGCCTCGTACTGCGTCGTAGGAAACGGCACAAGCGACAAATGGGAAACCGCATTACGTCATGCGCTTATTTACGTTTCAAATTTGCCCGAAAGTACCCAGAAGCAAGATATTCGGATTGCTCTGCGCTGCACCTCACCGCGAGGCAAACTATCTATGAGCGACAAAGATTGTATCCGAGGGGCACTGAATCGAATTGGCGTTGAGTACTTTTGCATAGAGTTCTGACACATCAGCCACTGTCACGAGCAGGACGGGACATGCCTGTGTAGACCCCGTTGCTGACAACTATGTCGGTAGTCATGAGGCCTAGTTGGCGAGTGTGTTGGGATGGTATTTCAGGAATGTCTTGGGGTTGCCCAGGACCGTCATGCTCGCCATCCGTTGCGTTACACGACAAATGAGGCCTAACCACGCGAATCAAGCACCTAGCATAATACTATCAGATGGGTATGACGTCCACGTGATGAGCGTGGGTTTAGGAGCACATGTAGGATGCAGGAGTTGGTACATAAAGGAATGTTCAACCACCTATGAGCCAAAGCTGCAGCATAGGGATTTAAAAAGCTCGTCAGTTACAAGTCATTACCCGAGTAAGACAGGTTGAAGCTTTTATTGATCAGGGGGAAGTCCGGGATGATATTGTCGACTATGGCCTTGCTCAGTAATGCCCAGTTCAGATATGAGGGATCACGCGGTACCACTCTGGTAAGCGCACCTCTGGCATCGGTAGTTATGAAGTACAAGATCTCTCCGCGCCAGCCTTCAACGAGGCTAACAGCGACAGCGCTCTTCTGCAGCTGCAGGCTGTCACAAGCAGAAAGTATCGAACCTCTCGGCATCTTCTCAAGTGCCTGACTGATAATCCCAACCGACGAACCAACTTCGGATACGCGCACTTTGAACCGTGCCTGAACATCACCGGTATTCTCGATTGCGGCCGGAGGTACATCCAATGCTCCATAGGCAGCGTACGGGTGGTCAACCCGCGTATCAACAGCTATTCCGGTAGCGCGCGCTGCGACTCCAACTGCACCACGACTGAGAGCGATACCCCGTGTCAACGTACCAGTGCCGCGCAGCCGATTATTGAGTGATGCACTGGTTTTAGCGATGCTGATAACCTCATCGAAGTCCTTAGCGAGCGTCTTGAGGTCTGCCGACAATTGCTTGGATTCTTCTTCGCTGATATCTTTGCTGACACCGCCGATCTTGTTGACTGAGCGCAAGAATCGACTGCCGGTCAAACGTTCATTGATCCTCATCACTACTTCGCGCAGTCTGGAACCGTTTGACCCACCAAAGTTAAATCCAGCATCCAGCATGATGGCGCCGATGTCACCCAGATGGTTGGCCAGTCGTTCCAGCTCTGCATAAATCACTCGCAGATACAGCGCTCGTTCGGGCACCTCAATCTGGCCCAGCCGTTCTACCGTTTGACAGAACGCCAGACTATGACTGAATGAGCTGTCGCCAGAGATCTTCTCCGAGAGTCGAACGCCATCGGCAATAGACAGATTCTCGAACAGCTTTTCGCTGCCTTTGTGCGTATATCCGAGGCGTGGCTCCAGCATCATCATCGTCTCACCGTACATACTGAAACGGAAGTGCCCTGGCTCGATGATACCGGCGTGAATCGGCCCAACGGGAATCTCGTATATCCCCTCACCTTCGACTACGCCAAATTCATATGCTCCCTGCGCATCGGCTGGTTTGATATTCCAATCGACATCCTTGCGCAGGGGTGCGATGTTGGCAGGCCAATTCTCGTGCAAGATGATTGGTCGAGTGTCAGGATGGACAATCGGCGTCAGGCCGAAAAATGTATTTATTTGCCGTTCATAATTGAAGGCCTCCGGAAAAACCAGCGCGATGGACGGGAACTGTAATTCGCTGGTCAGTTTGATATAAGGGATAACGGTGATGCCTGCTTTTGCGGCGGCAAAAACGTACCAGATCTTAAAACAGCCGCTATGCTCTCTTTCGTCTGTAGCTGTGACAAGCTTAAGGGAAAGTCCGTGAGTGTCACGTAGCTTTATTACGACTGCTCGGATGTCAGCAGTTTGCACTTCAAACGTAGCGACAGTATCAAAGTATTCCGCGTCCATTTCAGAAAGATATGAGGATAGATTTCGATTTGGCATGCCTAAAATCCTCCAGCGGCGTTGTTAATCAACGTAAGTAAAAATGAGGGTACGTGGAAACTGAGATAAATCGCAGCTGCAATCATGACCATCGACGGCAGAATCAGCCACAGACTTTCTCGCCTGGTGCCTAAGTTGGTCGGCCGGCTCGTCGTTTCGACTAGCTCGTCACTCGGCTCGGTTGACCTGTCACCCGGTTCGACAGCCTCCTCGTCAACGTCAGCTGGCTTATCGCCAAAAACCATTGAGCTGAGGTGCTTGAACAAACCTACGAAGACAATCGCAAACAATAGTATGGCGACGATGCAAACGACTGTGTAAGACTGTATGCCACCGGTGAGCATCAAGATCTTAGTTGTAAATATTCCAAACGGTGGCGCGCCGGTTATGGTGAAAATCGCCACACAGAACAGTACAGCCGTCACAGGGATAAGCTTCAGCATTCCTGTGACCTTAGTGATCTTGGCCGAGCTGTAATGAAGCAAAATATTGCCCGACAGCAGGAATAGCGACGACTTGATCAATGAATGATAGATCATGTGGAACAGCGCGGCCACGATACCAACTCCGCCAAAACCAAAGCCCAGTGCGATTATGCCCATGTTCTCAACGCTCGAATAGGCCAGCAGGCGTTTGTAGCTTTTCTGAACCAGGATAATCATGGCGGCAACGAATATCGACAGCAAGCCAGTCGCAATCAACATCGTTTGTGAGAACGCTACTCCCACGGCTGCGTCAGTGATTATCTTGAACTTCAATACTGCAAAGAAGACGACATTCAGCAACACTCCGGACAACAAGGCGCTGATCGGTGCCGGCGCCTTACTGTGAGCATCGGGCAACCAGGTATGCATTGGTGCAAACCCGATTTTTACACCGTAACCGACCAGGATGAAGATGAATGCGAACTTGATGATTGCCGGATCCAGGTTCTCAACATTCGCCAACAGGTATGTCCAGCTGATGTATCCGTCCACTTCATGGATAGCGCTGAAGTACAGCAGGGTCCCAAAAAACGCCAGCAGTAAGCCTACCGAGTTGATGATCAGATACTTCCAAGCACTCTCGATGGATGACGCCTTGTTGTAATAACTGACGAGTAGCGCGGTGGTTAAGGTAGTAGCCTCAATAGAGATCCAGGTCAGAACTGGACTGTCGGAGGCAACTGCCAAGAACATTGCGATGATGAACAGGTTCTGCAGGATGAAGAACTGCCTCACCCTGGTCAGGCCAACAATCCCCTTGGCTGTTTCTTGTCGCAAATAGGACACCGAATATGTCACTACAACAGCCCCGACACAACCGATGAGCAGCATGATGATCGCACCAAGCGAGTCGATGGATATGAACGGGAAGGGTGCGTATACGCCAGACAACGAGACTTTGACGGCAATAATGATGGCGCCTACTGCTGAAAGCACCGCTGCGGCAACGGATGCGATCTCCAACACTAATCTCCGCTTGAAGATCGCGCCCAGAAGAGCTGCCATGCCCAGAGATGAGATGATTGTCAGGAATTCCATATGTTTACTAATCCTTCAAGTGCTTGATGCTCGTTATGTCGGGAGAACTAAAATGCGCATAGATCATCGACACGAACACTATCGCTATGATGATCCAGATGGCGATATCGAAGAGGATTCCGATTTGCAGCAACGCGGACTGTTCCAAGCTGGCCAGTACTGCAAAACAAACGATGCTGTTCTCCAGCGAAAGAACCCCGACGATCTGAGATAGTGCTCCCCTCCGGTTCACTACCAGAAAAAGTGACATGAAGATAGAAGCCAGCGCAAGCTGTAGGAGCATCTGGTTGGCGGGAACGATAGCTGTAAGAGGCGCGAACTTATCTGAAAAAGCCACTGCAGCCAAGGTGGCAATCACCACCAAGCTAAGTGGGATGTTGAGGTAGGTTGATACTGAATAGATCGCCTCATGCTTCTTGATCAGCCGGCTAAAATATTTCGGCGCTGCAATGACCTTAATCGCCAGCGTGCACAGGGCCACTATCATCAGAGACAGTGAATTTGCCGCGATTGCTCCCCCAAGGATAATCAGCGTTACGGCTAATGACTGGATACCGTACGCTACAACTGTCCCGGAGTTCTTCCTGACTATGTGAAGCACGATAGTCGCCAGTAAAACTATCGGCAGCAAATAGTGTGCCAAGTCGTTGATCATAGTAAGAATCCTATCGCCGTTGCGCTGAGGATGAATGAGGTTATCAGGATGTCAGGCAGTCTGAAGAAGCGGAATTTTGCCATCACGGACTCCAGAATGGCAACTGCTGCACAGAAAACTACCAGCTTCAGTGCGATGGCACCCAAGGCGAGGAGAACGGCGCCTGGTGCTGCAGTCGTGGCTATTCCCCAGGGGAAGAAGACGTTCGCGCCCAGCATGAAGAAGATGAGCAACTTATTTGACGATGCCCATTCTATAAGCGCCAGCCGTTTACCTGAATATTCCAGGATCATCGCCTCATGAACCATGGTAAGTTCGAGGTGTGTCGAAGGGTTATCGTAAGGATAGCGCGCTGTCTCGGCCAACATAACCAGGAAGAATCCGACAAATGCCAGAGCTAACGGCAAGAAGTTCTCCGAGCTGGAAAGCAAGTCCGCACCACTGATCGCAAATAGATTTGTCGTGCCGGCAAGTAAAGACGCCGCTAATAAGGAGAATATCAGGCCGCCCTCAGCGAGCGCAGAGATAGTCATTTCGCGGCTGGAGCCAAAGCCACCAAAAGCACTACCGGTGTCCATACCGGCAAGTGCCAGGAAGAACGTACCGATAGCGAGTAAATAGACGATAGTCAGCAGATCGCCTGCCAACGGGCTGTTTAGGATTGTCGTGAGGATCGGGATACTCGCGCCAATGACGATAGTCGAAGCAAAGATGACATACGGCGCAAACTTGAATATCCAAGAAGCATCCTCGCTGATGACCTCGTCTTTCTGCAACAACTTGGCCAGGTCGAGATAGGGTTGGAAAATACTAGCGCCAATGCGATTTTGCATTTTTGCTTTGATTTTTCGGATACAGCCAACGCAGAGCGGCGAAACGACAGGCACGAACACTATTTGCAGCACCCAGATGAATACAGACATGATCATGATTGCATCACCAATATGTAGAAAATCAAGGCGGCCAGGACGTACAGGATGTAGACATTGACGTTGCCACTTTGGATCTTTCTAACCAGCATGGCCGCGGCAACGAGACCCTTGCGCATGGGTTCGTAGAAGTATTTATCGTATATGTCCCGTCTGCCAGCGCTGACGCTGACTGACTTGGGCAGATAGCGGGTTTCAGCATCGTGATATTCGACATCGCGCTGAGTGCTGGGCTTCAGTATCCCTCTGAAGATCAGCACGATAGAACGAGCGAAACCAGTGGCTGTTATCTCCATCCGTGGCTTAAGGTCAACGCCGCAATCCCACGTTCGATTCTTTGTCACTTTTTGGTTCTTGTTCACCAGACGCTTAAAGACAAATAGTGTCACGGCGATACCAACGATCAGAAACGCAAAGATTGCAGGCGCAGAGACACCGGCAAACCCGTCTCCCACAGAGACAGTGCCTGACTGCAACGATGCAGCGGGACTGACGCCTTGGAAAGCACCTAGGCTCAGGCAGATGTTCTGGATTACGGCAATCAACTCGCCCGAGAAAACGCCAAACGCCAGGCAGAGCGCTGCAAGGCAAGCCATGCCGATTCGCAACGGGAGGGCCGGATCTTTTGCTTTCTGGACTGCCTCGCTCCGCGGTCGGGCAAGGAAGGTCACGGCGAAGGCTTTTACAAAACAGGCGATTGCCAGGCCGCCGGTGAAAGCGAGTGAGCCTGTTGCGATGATGAAGACGAATCTACCAGTCATGTCCAACGCAACGATTCCCTGGAACAGTGACTGGAACGTCATCCATTCGCTGAAGAACCCGTTGAACGGTGGCAGTCCGGATATCGCCACTGCGCCTATCAGGAAGAACACTGCAGTTTGGGGCATGAACCGGATCAGCCCGCCGTACTTCTCCATGTTGCGGGTGTGGGTCTCGTTAATCACCGAACCAGCGCTCAGGAAGAGCAGGGATTTGAAAACCGCATGGTTCAGAGTGTGGAACAGGGCGGCTATCAGACTGAGAAGTGATAGCTGCATCATACCCAGTGACGAGAATGTCAGGGCGCTGCCCAGGCCGAGAAGGATAATACCTACGTTCTCAATACTGTGGTACGCCAGCAATCGTTTAATATCGTGCTCAGTCAGCGCGTACAGCACCCCGAGCAAGGCTGAGATCGAGCCAAGGATGAGTAGTGCCAGCCCCCACCATTCAGGAACCGGCTGCAAAATGTCGAGGTAGAGTCTGATCATCATATAGATGCCGGTTTTGATCATGACTCCCGACATCAAACCTGACACATGTGACGGTGCTGCCGGATGCGCACTCGGTAACCAGATGTGGAAAGGGATCATTCCCGCCTTGGTGCCAAAACCGATAATCGCCAGAACAAAAACGGCGTTCTTGGTGGCCAGGGGTATTTCTCCTGCCGCCAGCTTAATAGTCGCAAAATCGAACGAACCAGTGTATTTATACAGCAGGAACAGAGCTACGAAGATAAATGCTGTGCCTACGTGGGTCATTACCAGGTACAAAAAACCGGCTTTGACGTTGTTGGCATCATCCCGGTCATACACCACCAAGAAGTACGATGCTATTGACATGATCTCCCAGACTGCAAGGAACAACATGCTGTTCGATGCAGTAACGACCAGGATCATGCCAATGATGAAAAGGTTGTAGAAGAAGCCCAGAGCGCCGATGCTGTACCTCTTGTAGAAGTGCTTTATGTAGCCTATCGCGTAAATCGTGCAAAAAAGTGCTACCAGGGAAATGGTCAACATGAAGAAAGCGGATAGCTTATCGATAGTAAAGGTTATGGAGAGTATCGGCAGCATTGTCTGCTCGACCACCAGTACCACATCGCCAGCTGTCATCAGCACACTGCAAGCGAACACAATCCCCAACAATGAGCCCGCGATAGCACATGAATTACCCCAAAGATTGGCTAGAGTGTCGTTTTTGCCAGCGACTAAGGAGCCAGCTGCTCCTAGTGCAAACAACAATATGACGGCGACAAAGCAAGCACTTGAAGTGATGAGATCAATCATATTTCCTCTGCCTGCTAACTATCGAGTGATTCGAGGATTTTTAACAGATGCGTCAATATCACTCTTGGTGAAGGTGGGTCACCCGGAATATTGAAGTCGACTGGAATGACATCGCTTACTGCACCTGATACGGCGTAAGAACCCTTGAAGATCCCGCCATCGATGGCGTCGTCGCCAACTGCTATGACGATTTTGGGCTCAGGTGTGGCATCGTATGCTCGGCGGACAGCCTCGGCCATGTTGCAAGTTACCGGCCCTGTGACCAGGAGTACGTCGGCTTGTCTGGGTGACGCGACAAAATGTATGCCAAATCGGTCGACATCATAGAATGGATTGGATAGTGCCACTAATTCTTGCTCACAGGCATTGTCTGAGCCGGCGTCAACCTGACGAATCGCCAGCGAACCGCGAAATAAGCTGGCTATCTTGGTTTCCAGCTTCTTGCCGATCTGGTCTATTTCGATTCTCTCTAGCTGCGATGAATCTATAGTGGTGGTGTTTTTGGGTGTTTTGAGTATTTTCAGGAGGAGTTTGATCATGGTAATGGATTGCCAAAGCTGGAACCTGGTTCAAACGCTGCTCCCTTTTGTAGTTGAGTTCTTATGTTTAGTGAGACTCAGATGTTCGACATCTGATTTGAGTATGACAAACCGCAGGTTACTTGTCAATTGGCATGACCCCCTGAGTGCGCGTAAAGTTGATGGGGGTTTGTTCTTTAGTTTACCCATGTGGGCCACATCTTCAGAAGTGACTGTTCCGAAGAGAAGGGCTGCAGGGTGCCACTTGGCATCTCATAACCCTTACCTTCACTT
>JBMNSJ010000048.1:0-15192 GCA_050945135.1 Raoultibacter sp. | reverse complement strand
TACGAGGGACGATATCTATATACAAGACAGCTCACACACCTTGAGGCAAGGCCTTTCCTTCCTTACTGGGATAGGATTCGATATGCAAACATGACCAGGCATTTGCACATGGTGGTTTAACATAGAGCTGCGGCTCTGCGGGCAGAGAAGGTCCCTAATCCGGACTTTACACAAGATCTCAAGCGCAGATTGATATCTCTCAAATCTGTGAGCTGGCATTTCTTTGAACATATCACCGACAGAGCGCCGTGAGCTGCCTCTAAAACCCGGACTAAGGGCGGTGTCTGCCTAAATAATGCAAACTTTAAGAATAATTCAGTCGAAGAATGATTGTGAATTGTAGGTGATGCCGGGCTAGGAGCTAGAGCGGCAGGTTCTCGTGATCGGCTTCGCTTATGGCTCGCACCGGCTTACAGGGAGAGCCGAAAGCGAGCACTCCTGCAGGAATATCTTTGGTAACCACGCTTCCCGCACCGATAACTGCCCCGTCTCCGATGGTTACTCCTGGGTTTATCGTTGCATTTGAGGCTATCCATACACCATTACCGATACGTATTTCTTCGCTTCTTTCCCATAGATGAACTTCGCCCTGTACATCAATCCTCATGTTGCGTTCTTCGGCTAGAAGCGGGTGAAGAGCTGTCGCAAACACCACCTGGGGTCCCACCCACACGTCATCTCCGAAGGTGATTGGTGCGCCATCGAGCATGCTACAGTTATAGTTAATGAAACAGCGCTCACCGATAAAGACGTTGTAGCCATAATCTACCTGCAAGCCTGGGGCTATAGAGCTATGGTCACCAAACGCACCAAAAAGCTCACGAAGCAACCCAGTGCGTTCTTCGTCATTTAATTCCTGGTCATAGTTGTATTTCCGCATAACGCTACTCGCATATGCTCGATCTTCTGCCAAAGAAAGGTCGCCTGCTTCAAACCATTTACCCGAAGCCATTTCCGCTCTGATTCCCTCACCCATGCTTGCCCCCTTTTCTTTTATACGACTCTCATATACTATCATGCGCGACTGGATGAAACGCTTTCCAGCAGGCAACACCTCTCACAAAAGATTGAAACGCGTCTGCAGCCCCTTCCTCAAGTACAAAACTTCGATTGCTTACTGCTGCGTGTGCCTCATTGCAGTAATCACCAGGCATTATGCAGGCAACACGCGAGATTCTCCTTCCATAGCTCTCGGGATTTCAGGAAAACCTGTAAGCTATCGCAATTTTGTACTTGGAGATAGTCGTTTTGATGAGTTTCGCTGCAAATTCTACGTCAGGGAGCACTTTTGCGCTCGACGAGGCTGCGGGTTTAGGGGGCCTCTGCGTTTGGCGTAGCTGTGAGTTTAGGGGGGGCTCAGCTTTGGCGATGTCTTTGCGTCAAAGCGCGCTTCTGCTTTGACGTAGCTGTTCTGTCGGACTGCACTTCTTCACTCAATTCCAGCTCGTGCCAACCTACATCTGCGATTGAGCGCCTTTCGTGGCACGAAACTGCTTTCGCTTGCAGGATTTCGTGGGGACAGATTATGCGACCTGGTATTATTCGCTCGACCTCCATTCCGATAACAGCGTGAAGGCGCCCAAACCCCTCTGCATGGCCTTCAAAATGCAAGCGGGAGCAGTTTCGCGCCAAAATCCTGCCCAAATTCGCAAGATAGATTTCTGCGGCGAAGATACAGCGATGTCGCGCCCAGCCGCGGTAGCTGGACGCAGGCGAAAAGTGAGTACCGCGCTCGATGCTGGATGCACCTGTTCGCATGCCCTATCTTTCGTGAGCCGCTTATTCTAGTTTGGCGAAATCTCAGAACGCAGCTGGGCGCGCCGTTGTCGCCAATCAGGCAGATGTTCATCCAAAAGCGCCTTGAAAGCAGGGCCATGACCTCCTTCGATAAGATGACACAGCTCGTGCACCACCACATACTCAAGGCATTCTTCTGGGTAATCAAGTAAACGCGTGTTGAGGCAGATGCGTCCGGTACGAGGGTTGCAGCTTCCCCATCTGCTGCTCATTTCTCGATAGGCGAAAACCTTAGCTTTCACCCCAATACGTTGTTCCCAGTAGGCGAAATAAGGCTCGGCACGAGCAGCTGTAAGCTTTTTTGCTTCGGCAAGCTCAGGCGCACTCATGCGCGGGGCGTGTAGACGAGAGAGGCGTAACTGCGCCTGCTTGGCGCGAATCCACTCTTTTCGAGCGCTAACGTGTTGCTTAATAGTAGCCTCATCTACCCAATATGGCGCAGACACCTCTACGTGTCCATCAGGGGCTTTCACGCGAAAGTTGATGTTCTTAACCTGCTTGCGCGTAAACACAACTGGTATGTCTTCCACAACAAACTCCGAGGTAGTTAACGCACGCTTGGATTTTTTCTTTGTGGATCTCATAGTGCAACAGCGATGTTATAGGCATCATTACGCGCGATATCAAACTCTGTCTGCAAGAGCCTCGCAATGTCTTTATTCGAGAAGCCGCCTTGCTCCTTAAGCTCTATCGCACGCAGTCGAGCGTCTCTCATGCGCTCTTGACCTGCATGTGCTCGCTCGTCTTTGCTTGGAGCATCGATTACCACTACGATTTCACCTTTTATCGAAGAATGCTCTTCTCTCTCTAGAAATACCTGATGAAGCTCGAGTGCAGGCATGCGCACAACTTCTTCGTGGAGCTTTGTAAGCTCTCGACATACCGCCACCTCACGATAAGGGAAAGCTTCGGCTATTCTTGAAAGCGAGGCCACCAAGCGCTTGGGGCTTTCGTAGAAAATCAATACCGCATCAAGAGTTTTCATGGATTCAAGGGTAGTGCTACACTCTCCCGCCTTACGCGGCAAAAATCCCCCGAAAAAGAAATTGGGCACGGTAAATCCGCTGGCCACGTAGGCAGTAGTAAGCGCCGAGGGGCCCGGCAAGACCTCGTAAGCTAGCTTCGCATCTTGGGCAGCACGCACCAAACGCAAGCCCGGATCTGAAACACCCGGCATGCCCGCGTCACTACAATAAGCTATGCTCTCACCAGCCCTAATACGCTCGACAAGAGTATCCAGGCGCTTTTCAATCATGGCTTCATCGAGGCGCTCAATGCGTTTTTCAATCCCATGAACACTCAGAAGTTTTCCCGTGACGCGCGTGTCTTCGGCACAAATCACGTCGGCATTCCGAAGCGCCTCCAATACACGCAAACTCACATCAGCCATGTTGCCAATGGGTGTTGGACATATGTAAAGTTTGCCTTCTGGCATGTGGCGCCCCCCGAACTATTTGGTGACGAGCTCGCGTTCTTCGCTTACTTGCTCTGTTTCGACATCAAGAGTGCTAAAGGTTTCTTGCTCTGGTTTTTCTCTACCGGATTCAACGAAGCTATCTCTGGTGTCTCGAGCCTCGTTGACCTTCGCTGCGAGATTAGCCTTAGCAACAGAAATCATCAGCTTGATGCGATTGAGCTGGTTAACCTCTGATGCGCCGGGGTCGTAATCAACAGCGACGATATTGCTATCGGGATATCTGCGTCGCAACTCTTTTATTACCGCTCGACCCACCACGTGATTCGGCAAGCAAGCAAAAGGCTGCGTGCACACAATATTCGGGGCGCCTATCTTGATGAGCTCAACCATCTCGGCAGTTAAGAGCCAGCCCTCTCCCATCGAATTGCACAGACTCAGAATCTCACTTGCATATTCGGAGAGCTCATAAATACTCGCAGGTGGTTCGAAGCGATTTGATTTATGGAGCGCTTTGGTAACAGGTGCCCTAAATTTCGCAATAACCGACAGCGCGATACGAGAACCAAAAGCTCCCTTCGCAGAACGTCCCAAAGGGTCCTTCTGGAAAATAGCACCAGCAATGCCAAAGAGGAAGAACTCGATGAGCCCTGGCACAACTGCTTCGCAACCTTCGTTTTCGATAATGTCGATGATTTGGTTGTTTGCGGTGGGATGGAACTTAACGAGAATCTCGCCAACCACACCGACGCGCGGCTTTGTTCCTTCACCTTTTAACGGAATCGTATCGAAATCATCAATAATCTTCTTGATAGTTTTCTTGAATCGTCCTCGTTTTTCACCCTCAATAAGCTGCTTTGAGCACGTTTCCATCCAGTAATCATACAGGCGATTCACGCTACCCGGCTCCACCTCATAAGGACGAGTGCGATAGAGACACATCATAAGCAAGTCGCCATAGATCAGGGCATATACTGCTTGAAGCAACATAGTAGGTGTAATTTTGAAGCCAGGATGATCGCCGTCAAGATTTTTCGAAGACAGCGAGATGACGGGGATATGTCCTAGGCCGATAGATTTTAGTGCCTTGCGAATGAGCGCGATGTAGTTAGTTGCGCGGCATCCGCCTCCGGTTTGCGAAACGATAATGGCAAGCTTATCCGTGTCATACTTTCCTGAAGTGACTGCTTCCATGATTTGACCAGTAACCAAAACCGAGGGGTAGCAAATGTCGTTGTTAACAAACTTAAGTCCTGCATCAACCGCACCATGGTCAACCGATGGCAAAAGCTCAACATTGTAGCCAAAGCGGTGGAATATAGGCATGAGCAGCTCAAAGTGAATCGGAGCCATTTGTGGTGCAAGGATGGTATAGCCTTGCTCCTTCATTTCTTCGGTATAAACGGCACGTTCAAACTCAGTAGAATTGCTTTCGCGCTGTTTGAATCCGGTGATTTCGGCAGCAATCTTTGCTTCAGTTTGTCCCGTTTTTGCCTCAATGCGTGCATTAACTTCATCAAGCATGTTCTGCTCGATAATGTCTCCAACCGGACAACCCCTGTTCATGGAATCATTTTCGGCAGCTTCATCGGCTTGATCCTTGAGGGCAGCCAGTAGCGAGCGAACGCGAATACGCGCAGCGCCTAAGTTTGAAACTTCGTCAATCTTGAGCACGGTATATATTTTGCCTGACGCCTCAAGAATTTCCTGCACCTGATCGGTAGTCAAGGCATCTAGACCACAACCAAAACTATTAAGCTGGATAAGGTCAAGATCGCTACGTTCGGTTGCTACCTTCGCAGACGCAAACAGACGAGTGTGATACATCCACTGATCAAAAAGCCTGATTGGCCGCTCAAGATGACCCAAGTGCGCAATAGAATCCTCGGTAAGAACCGCCAGCCCAAAGCTGGTTAAAAGCTCGGGAATCGCATGATTGATCTCGGGGTCAACGTGATAGGGTCGGCCTGCCAACACAATGCCGTGCGTCTTAGTTTCTTCCATCCATTTCAGCGTTTCTTCGCCTTTTGCACGCATGTCATTCTTGAAAGCGATATCTTCATCCCATGCAAGATCGACTGCAGCATCTACTTCTTCTTGCGTAGGAGCCGATGCATGTCTGCGCATAAGCTCAGGATTGTTTTCGACCAGCTCAACATAGAGACGCTTCTTCAAATGCTCTTTTTGGTCGTAGGGCAAAAACGGGTTCAAGAAAGCAATATCGGAGTCTCGTAGCTCATCAATATTGAGGCGCAAAGCCTCCGAATAACTCATGACAATGGGGCAATTGAAGTGATTTCGAGCGCCTTCATCCTCTTTGCGCTCCCACTTCGAGCACGGCATCCAGATGAAATCCAAATCACGTTTTAGCAAATCCATAATGTGCCCATGACTCAGTTTTGCCGGATAGCATACAGATTCTGATGGCATACTCTCGATACCAGCCTCATAGGTTTTCTTGGTAGATGGATCAGAGATTTCTACGCGAAAGCCCAGATTAGTGAAGAAGGTAAACCAAAACGGATAATTCTCATACATATTAAGCACGCGAGGAATACCGATTGTGCCTCTCTCTGCTTTTTCACGAGGAAGAGGAACATAACTAAACAAGCGTGAGGTTTTATACTCGAAAAGATTGGGAACGTTTTTGCTCTCATCAACCGTTCCCGCGCCCTTTTCGCAGCGATTTCCGGTAATGAAACGACGGCGCTTTCCCGTGCTTTCATCGGTTCCAAAATCGTTGATAGTAAGCAAACAGCTATTTGAACAGCCCTTACAACGCACTGTACGATGTGTGGGGCTGAGCGCATCTATTTGGTCGAGCGAGAGCAGACGCGTCTTAACCGTGCCACGCGATCCCATTCTGCGTTGTGCGTCGTTGAATCGATCACGCGCTAGCAAGGCTGCACCGAAAGCGCCCATATTGCCTGCGATATCAGGACGCACCGCGTTTACTTCGGAAAGTTGTTCGAAAGAACGCAGGACAGCGTCGTTTAGGAATGTACCGCCTTGCACGATGACCTTCTCGCCCACATCGCGAGGGTCACGTATTTTTATAACCTTAAATAGAGCGTTTTTGATTACTGACAAGGCAAGACCTGCAGCGATATCGCCTACCGTGGCGCCCTCTTTTTGTGCCTGCTTGACGCGACTGTTCATGAAAACGGTGCAGCGACTACCAAGGTCAATGGGCTTTTCTGCCTGGATGGCGGTTTGTGCGAACTCAGAAATCTCTAAATCAAGACCAGAAGCAAAGCTCTCAATAAAAGAACCGCAGCCGCTCGAACAGGCTTCATTGAGCATAATGTGGTCGATAACGCCATCTTTCACGCGCAAACACTTCATATCCTGGCCGCCAATATCGAGGATGAACTCAACACCGGGCAGCATTTCTTGCGCACCCCGAAGGTGTGCGACGGTCTCGATTTCACCTGAATCAACCTGGAGAGCTTCGAGCAAGAGACCCTCACCATAACCGGTAACTGTTGCCTGCCCGATGCGTACGCGACTTTCTCCTGTTTGAGGATTTACGGGAAGCGCTTTATACATCTCACGTAAGGCGGTTTTTGCACAACCCAACACATCGCCTTTGTTGTTAACGTAATAGGTCCACAACAGTGCTCCATCTTCGTCGATGAGAGCCGCCTTGAAGGTGGTTGATCCAGCGTCAATCCCCAGGTAAGCGAGCCCTTCGTAGCTATCCAGATTGGCTCGCTTCACGCATTCGCCTGCGTGGCGCTCCTTAAACTCAAGATAGTCTGCTTCGTCCACAAATAATGGATCCAGGCGAACAACCTCGGAACCTTGCACATCTCCAAGAGTTTTTAGGCGCTCGACCACATCGTTAAGGCGCTCGGGCTTGCCCTCTTTAGATGCCAGGGCGCAACCGCTCGCGACAAAGAGGTGGGCGTTTTCCGGGACGATAATATGCTCCTCATCAAGAGCGAGCGTTTCGTAAAAGCGCGTGCGAAGTTCAGGTAAGTACTGCAAAGGACCACCAAGAAAAGCAACATGTCCCCTGATGGGACGGCCGCAAGCGAGTCCGGAGATGGTTTGCGTTACCACCGACTGGAAAATGGAAGCCGCAATGTCTTCTTTGCGTGCGCCTTCATTGAGCAAGGGCTGCACGTCAGTTTTTGCAAACACACCGCAACGCGAAGCAATCGGATAAATGGTTTCGTGGCTCGCCGCTAAATCGTTAAGTCCGCCAGCATCTGTGTTCACCAGTGAGGCCATCTGGTCGATAAACGCGCCCGTACCGCCTGCACAGGTTCCGTTCATGCGCTGCTCAATGCCCTGGTCAAAGTAGATAATCTTTGCATCTTCTCCGCCCAGCTCAATTGCAACGTCAGTTTGTGGGATAAAAGTTTCGACTGCAGTTTTAGACGAAATGACTTCCTGCACAAACTCGAGATCGAGCCATTGAGCGAGCAAAAGCCCGCCCGAACCAGTAATTGCGATAGTCATTGGCTTGTCACCGAATTGCTCGGCTGTTTCTTCAAGCACCTCAATAATGGTAGCTCTCACATCGGCATGATGACGTCGATACAGCGAGTATTGAATTCGATTCTCGTTATCGAGAATGGCCAGCTTGACCGTGGTTGAACCCACATCGATACCGATGTGGAGATTGCTTTTCTCCTCGATTTCGATTGCGTTTGTCACTATAAACTCCTTCTATATGCTGCCTAATGAGCACAGCATTTACAATTTGATCGATTCACCGGGCTTGATAAAGAAAAGCCTCATAGCAATGAGGGCCATCTCTTCAGCGTCTTCCTGCATTCCTGTTTCTATCCATCGCGAAATTACACCGAGATATGCTGATGCATAATAGGCAACGTAATAGCTTACAAATGGGCTGGTATCAGTACGGTATTGCTCGTGAAGAATTGAGTGGATGAGGTGGCCGCAGACCGAATCGCGCAAGCGCGGGCCAAAACACACATCGCCTCCCGGACCGAGCACCGCATGGAGAAAGTCGCCTTCTGCCTTAAGATACTCAAACAGCTCGACAAGAAAAGGTAAAGGCCGCTTCTTTAAACGATACGCCGCCAAATCACCGATGCTTATTTGGCCCATGCGCGACTGCCACGAGTCGAGCCCGGCCATCATCTCATCCTCAAAGCTGGCGAGTAGCTCATATTTATCCTGGTAGTGGTTATAGAAAGTTCCGCGATTCAAATCAGCGCGCGCGCAAAGATCGTTTACGGTAAGGGATTCAAATCCTTTTTCTTCCATAAGCGAAATCAAGGCATCGCGTAAGGCCTTTTTAGAGCGGGTAATCCGACGGTCTTCAACTAAAATCGTCGCCGGCGCTGCCTCCCTAAGTTCTTCAGCTACTGCCATATTCTCAACTCTCTTCTGGCGTTTTGAACACTTTGGCTATTAATGAACACGTTGTTCATTTACATAGTACACAGTATTTTGCCATACGCAACGAGATGAAGAAGAATCGCGAGAAAAACTCAAGGAGCGGCGCTTGGCGCACTGTGATTTGTTATCCTGTAGCGAGAGCACTACGAATACCTACTTCGACTCTAGCGCCCTTAATGAGCACCGTAGAGCTGAAACCGCAAAAGAAAGATGAGGACCGATGCAGATCACCCCAGCAGAAATCGCCGAAACCCTAGCGATGATCAACAAACAGAATCTCGATATTCGCACTATTACGCTTGGGCTTAATCTGCGAGGCTGCACGCACGAGGATATCGATGTAATGGCTACCAAAGTCTACGATCGCATGACTTCTGCTGCCGAAAAGCTCGTTCCCACTGTTGAACAGCTCGAGAGAGAATACGGCATCCCCATCGTGAATAAGCGAATCTCGGTAACACCGATTGCAGAAATTTGTGCGGCAACTTCGGCTTACGATCTTACCCCCATCGCCGAAGCAATGGATCGCGCTGGCAAGAATGCTGGCGTTGATTTTGTCGGAGGCTTTTCTGCTCTCGTACATAAAGGCGCTTCTGCGGCTGACAACAAACTCATCGAGTCGATTCCCCACGCGCTCACAGTAACCGATTGTGTCTGCTCTTCGGTCAATGTTGCATCAACACGTGCGGGAATCAATATGGACGCTGTGCTCAAAATGAGCGAGACCATTCTCAAAACCGCACACGCCACAGCCGATCGTGAGTGTATCGGTTGCGCAAAACTCGTTGTTTTCGCCAACGCCGTGGAAGATAACCCCTTCATGGCTGGCGCTTTCCACGGAAGCGGCGAAGCCGATGAAGTTATCAATGTCGGTGTTTCGGGCCCCGGCGTGGTTCGCGCAGTTCTTGCCGACCTGCCTAAAGACGCCGATATCACAAGTGTTGCCGAAGCCATCAAAGCAACCGCTTTCAAAATTACGCGCGCAGGAGAACTTATGGCACGTGAGGCCTCCAAGCGTCTCGGTGTTCAACAAGGCATCCTTGATCTTTCGCTGGCCCCCACCCCCGCAGAGGGTGATTCGGTTGCAGAGATTTTGGAGGCAATCGGCGTTGGGACCTGTGGTGGACCAGGAACAACAGCTGCACTTGCGATGCTCAACGACGCCGTCAAGAAAGGTGGCGTTATGGCTTCTTCTTCGGTTGGAGGATTATCAGGAGCTTTCATCCCCGTGTCAGAAGATGCTGGCATGATTCGCGCTGCCGAAATGGGTGCTTTGAGCCTCGAAAAACTAGAAGCAATGACCTGCGTTTGCTCTGTCGGACTCGACATGATTGCGGTTCCAGGAGACACTACCGCAGAAACCATCTTTGGAATCATCGCTGACGAATGTGCGATTGGCGTCATCAACACGAAGACAACCGCGGTTCGCATCATTCCAGCCATAGGGAAAAAGGCTGGCGAGAGTCTCGAATTTGGTGGTTTGCTCGGCTATGCACCAGTAATGCCAGTTAATCAGCATGCGGGTAATGTGTTTGCGCATCGAGGAGGACGCTTCCCGGCTCCGCTTAACAGCTTAAAAAACTAACACGAACAACTACAATCTGTAAGCGTTTGCTATTAGGATTTAGTTGATGGGCTCTACCTAAGCTTTGGCTTGGCTTCAGCTTGATTTTGCTTTGGCTTCGTCATGTCTTCAGCTTGGTTTTGCTTTGGCTTGGCCTAATCTACAATTCCGCCTTAACTAGCTTTTCGTATTTCTGCGCCAAAAGGCACAAGAGCAAGTTTTGCCTGCTTAAAGCATTGTATCCCGAAGGGAATTCCAACTATCGTGATGCAGAGGATAACGCCATTGAGCAGCGCTTCCAACGCGAGAAACACTCCTCCGAATATCAACCAGAATACGTTGGCAAATACAGAAGGCACGCCTCCTCCATAGACTACCTCTTTTCCAAAGGGAAAAAATGCCAGACCTGCCATCTTGAAGCATTGCAAGCCAACGGGAATGCCAATGATGCTGATGCACCACAGCGCACCGATAAGACACCAGCTTATACCTTGCCAAAGTCCAGCAAAAATGAACCAGACAATATTGCCGAGCGTGCTCACAAGCTTCCCTTCTTTTCGTTTGCATCTGCAGGGTTCTCAAAAACTGCTCGCACCAGATATTCCACATTTCCGGCTGGACCAATAACGGGCGATTCGATAACGCCATCGAGAACGAATCCAACCTGCTCAAGAGCTTCGTTCACCTCTTCTACTACCCGTTGACGAACCGACTCGTCACGCACAACCCCACCGACATTTTCTTCTGGGCGCGACTCGAATTGAGGTTTAACCAAGCCGATAAACACTGTTCCATCTTGAGAGTAGCGAGCAAACGTCGGCGCGAGACGGCTCAATCCAATAAAGCTGACATCAACAACTATCATGTCGAAGGGAGCCTTGAGCTGTGTCGGATCTGCAAGCTTAATATTTGTGCGCTCAAAAACCTTTACGCGCTCATCTTGACGTAGCTGCCAGGCCAGTTGCCCGTAATTCACATCGACGCAGCTGACTTCTTGTGCGCCCGCCTGAAGTAAGCAGTCGGTGAAGCCTCCCGTAGAAGAGCCAATATCTAGACAACGTGATCCCTTGACTTCCTGGTTAAATGCGTCGAGAGCCGCCTGCAGCTTGAACCCACCACGCGAGACAAAACGCTTCCGGCCCTTTACACTGACTTCAGCATCAGGGCTGACAAGAATAGCTGCACTCGTGGCGTATTCATCTCCAACCTTTACTTCGCGCGCCAAAACAGCACGTAAGGCAGCATCTTTATCGGGGAAATCTCCCCGCTCAATCAATAATGTATCCAATCTGACTTTGCTCATAGAAGCATTATAGCCTGGTCTGTCTTTGCGAAAGTTCTTTCTTACAGAAAGCGTACCAACAGAGTTCCAGCAGCCTAGATCTACGCCAACTCCCAGATTCTCTCGCACTCTGCTTCCGTTTACTACCAAAACCATACATAATCGACCTCGATTGCTACAGAAACCATACGTATCTTCCACAGCTACTGCCCAATTCCGCTATCTGAGCTCGCTTAATGCTTCACGTGAAACATTTGCGTGCGTGTTCTTCGTTTGCTCTTCGTTTACTCTTCGGCAGCTCTACGCCTTTAGCTTTCGATAACAAAATCGCATCTAGAACCTGATTCGCGAATTCGAAAGTTGATAGCAGAATACTGAATGCAGATATTGAATTCGGAAAGCGAAATATGGGATATGGGATGTGAGATATGGGATGTGAGATTGTTTTTGAAGATAGGTGCTTGCAATATCCCCAGGATAATATATACTATGCAAAGCGATATACATACTTTAATCAATATACATCGTTATAGAAGGTATTTAGGGATACATGAGTATCGAAGACTGGTCAAAGCAGCTAAAAAAGGGGTCGTTGGAGTACTGCATCCTTCTTCTGATAAAAGAGAAGCCGTGTTATGGCTATGAGATCATGAATGAACTCAGCACGTGGCCGATAACAACAGCAAAGGAAAGTACCATCTACCCTCTCCTTCGACGTCTGCTTGACGGAGGGTCAGTTGAGGCAAACTGGCAGCAAGTAAGCGAGGGTCTGCCCCCGCGAAAGTATTACTCGATAACTGATGAAGGCCGAAAGTACCTCGACGAAATGTCGGAAGAATGGAACAAGCTCAATGAGGCAGTTTCTGAATTAAGAAGGGGCGCATAAAACCTATATACGATTACATATTGTAGACTCAGCTCTTTCTAACCAAACATATCCCGCGCAGATATCCACTACCAATGGTTCTTAAACATAAGATTAAACGGACTATGCTGCGCAGACGCAAGAAGGCGGATTACTCATGCTTGATAATCCGCCTTCTTCCTATATATTCAAATGTCTATGGCAGCAGCAACTCTGCAATCTGCACGGTGTTAAGAGCAGCGCCTTTGCGAATTTGATCTGCAACAACCCAGAATGCAAGCCCGTTCTCAACGGTTGGATCTTTGCGCAAGCGTCCAACGTAGGTATCGTTCGTTCCTGCAAGCAAGCCCGGCATCGGGTATGAATCCTTGGCAGGCTCATCCATAAGCGAAACACCTGAAGCGTTCTCAAATGCTACGCGGGCATCCTCAACACTGATTTCCTTAGTAAACTCAACATTGATAGACTCGGCATGACTGCGCAATACAGGAACACGTACGCAGGTGGCAGCAACCGCGATATTGGGATCGCCCATAATCTTTTTGGTCTCAACCACCATTTTCCACTCTTCTTTAGTGAAATCATCGTCCATAAAGACGTCGATATGAGGAATGCAATTAAACGCAATCTGATGCTTGAATGCCTTGATGGTTAATTCTTCGCCATTTAAAAACTCTTTCGTCTGATTGAAAAGCTCAGCCATCGCCGGAGCTCCACCACCGCTGGTAGCTTGATAGGTTGAAACAACCACGCGTGAAATAGGAGCTAAATCGTAGAGAGGCTTGAGCGCAACCACCATTTGGATTGTCGAACAATTCGGATTTGCGATCACTCCGGAATGCTTCTTCGCGTCACCAGGGTTTACCTCGGGAACAACCAAAGGAACATCTTCTTCCATGCGGAAAGCGCTCGAATTATCAATCATTACCGCGCCCGCAGAAACAACTGCCTCCCGTAGTTCTTTCGAGAGATCGGATCCGCACGAGAACAATGCAATATCGACACCCTCAAAAGAAGCTGGAGTCATCTCTTGAATAGTAAGATCACCTGCTGGCACCTGGCCGCAGCCTTTAAATGGAACTGTCTTACCTGCCGAGCGTGCAGAAGCAAGCGCTTTCACCTCTGATGCTGGAAAATCGAGTTCGTGAAGAATCTCGAGAATCTCTTGCCCGACGGCACCTGTTGCACCTGCAACGGCAACGCGGGGATTCGCTGGCATTTCTTTGTTCCAAGCCATGATTAATCCTCCTGCTTTTCTCAAGCAATCGCTTGATCTAGTTCCGTCCTTTATTCATCTTTGCAGCAATCTCTTCGGCAGAAAGCTGCGTTTCCTCAAACACTGAATCAGAATCAAGGTCGAAAGCAGTGTGCAAACAGCGAACCGCCTCAACCGTCTGAGCCTCATCAACCACAACTGACAAACGAATTGGCGAAGTTGAGATTGCAAGGATATTTATGTTGTTGTCAGCTAAAGCCGTGAAGGCTTTTGCTGCCACGCCTGGACTCGATTTCATTCCGGTGCCAACAATGCTCACTTTTACGATATCCTCATCGACATCGTATTCACGTGCGCCAATTTCGGGCAATATACGCTCTACGGTTTCACGCGCGCGCTCAAGATCAGCATCGGGGCAGGTAAAGCTGATATCAGTAAATCCATCCTCGGAAATATTTTGAATAATCATGTCAGTATTGACGGTATTGCCCGCTATTGCAGAAAATACCTTTGCTGCGACGCCTGTCATATCCGGCACGCCACGAATGGTTACCTTAACCTCAGAGGTATCATGCGCGATTCCTGTAATAACCGCTTCTTCCATTGGCGATGTCGCCTCCTTTATATACGTGCCCTCAGCTTCGCTAAAAGCCGAAAGGGCATAGATAACTACTTTGTACTTACGTGCGAATTCCACTGCTCGCATTTGAAGAACTCCAGCTCCTACCGAAGAAAGCTCAAGCATGTCATCGTAGTTGATAGCAGAAAGCTTTCGAGCACGTGGAGCTACGCGAGGATCAGCCGTATAAACGCCATCGACATCGGAATAGATTTCGCAAACGTCAGCACCAATTCCCCAGGCCACCGCAACAGCAGTGGTATCAGAACCGCCGCGACCAAGTGTAGTAATATCGCCGTTCTCATCAATTCCCTGGAAACCGGCTACCACCGGGATGCATCCCTCATCTAAAGCTTCGCGAATCCGATCAGCACAAACTTCGCTAATTTTTGCTTTCTTATGAGCAGCATTGGTAACGATACCGGCTTGTCGCCCTGTAAAGCTTTTAGCTTTGTAGCCACGAGCTTCTAAAGCCATCGCAAGAAGCGTCATGCTAACCTGCTCCCCCGTTGAAAGAAGACGATCCATTTCGCGGGCAGGGGGATTTTCGTTAACTGCGGCAGCAAGACCGACTAGTTCATCGGTAGTTTTGCCCATGGCGGACACCACAGCCACAACATCGTTTCCAGCTTGTTTGATGGCGACGAGTCTTTTCGCAACCATTTGGATGCGTTCAGGCGAAGCTACCGAAGTACCTCCGAATTTCGCGACTATCAATCCCATGGGGCTCTTTCTTTCGAATTACGGTTAACGATTTAATACTATACCAAATGAAATCAAAGGCCCTGCTCTTAGAAACCTCTTGTTCACATTTTTCGGTCAGGCATCTTCCATAACAGAATAAAGCTGATTACAAAAACGAGTGAAAGAGACAGAATTCCAAACGAAGGATTTCCGGTTATTTGTGTCAAAAACGAGACGAGAAAAGTTCCAAGAATGGGGCTCCGGACGTTTTTCTGGACACTCTAGGCAGCGATTCCTAGGCTTTGTCGATATTGGGTAGGACTTAACCATCCAAGCGACTTTTTGATTCTATCTTCGCAATGATAGCGTAACTGT
>JBMNSJ010000047.1:0-16813 GCA_050945135.1 Raoultibacter sp. | reverse complement strand
TTGGAAACACGTCTTCATGCAAAGTTGCTAGGGAAACAGGAGGAAGGCCAGTCCGTCAGCGCAGGCGGGTTGGCCTTCTATTTCTTTTAACCAGGGGGGTTGACGGGTTATCGGTCATATGAGTTTGGGTTGGAAAACTAAGACCCACAGCGCTTTCCCGTGAATATACTGTTTTAATTAAATACTCACTGAATGAGGGTTTGGAGACGTGGGTCATTGGGGATGGTTTACAACGACTCGATGATCCTGATTTTCCTCATCGTTATGAAATTTGCGAGAAAGAGAAGATGGTCAGGATGTGTCTATACCTGCCCGGCACCGGTGAATGGAGTAGAAACAAGGTTATAGCCAATGCGGTTGTCCCTTGGGCAATTGAGTGGCTATTCTTCTATGAGATTTGGCTGTCTACAGGAGAGTGGCGGGGCGGTGGACAACACCCATTGCTTGGCGAAGAAAAGAATCTAGATACTTTCGAGGATTAAGCAGCTTCAAGTCCTGGGTAGGTTTCCCTTCCCAGGACTTGCTACAGCGGCTAGCGGAGGTCACTGCCAGCCGCGGAAAGCGCGTTGCGATGGTGCCTCAGAAGCCCCTTGTGGTCACCCAAGACCAGCATCGTGATGATGTCGAAACGGACGTTCCCCTCGGCTATATTCTGACTTTCGACTAGATAAGCAGCAGCAATGCGCTCAAAAGACTGTCGGTCGCCCTTCTCATCACCGAGGCCCCTGCCTTCGTTGTCGTGGACAGCGCAGCTTATGAACACCAAGTCACCATCTTCCTTGGCAATGAAGTCGATGCTGTCTTTGCCATGTGCCCAGTTGCTTTCGATGATGTCGAAATCCCTACGCTCAAGAAAAGTGCGGATACTGCGATAAGCCTTGTCGTTGATGATTGCTTCCATGATGACCTCCTGAAAGTTGCTGGTTCGCCCCTTATGAGCAAACCTTGTGACTCGAAGGCCATCGGGGTTCTCGGGTAATGCAAGGGGAATAAAGCGAAACCGGAGGCTTAGAGCTTTTGGTCATCAACTAGGAAGACTCACCAAAAGGTTTTCGCGTCCTTGCATTGACCGGGATTCTCGATGAGTATTCAGAGTTCAAGGGATGCCATAGGATCGTTACCACACAGGAGGCTCTCTGGAAGCCATATCACAAGGAACACTCGCAGCGTATGCAACCTTATTGTGCCGTGTTCGCCATGATAAGTAGCCGGGCGCTTGAGCTAGCCGCGGTTCATTCCGAAGATGGCAGAGTGTTCCTGCTCGATATCAGACACCACGGCGTCGTCTTGGAGGTCGATGAAGATCTTAGACAGGGTTTTGACCACAGCCGCCAATTCCTCGTCCATGTCACCCGCCTTGCGAATCCGCCTCAATTCACGATACACATCGGTCATGCTGCCTTTAAGGGCCTTCTGGATACGCACGTTGGTACGAACGTTTATCTCTGTGTTTGACAGCTTCGCGGTGATGTAGTCCTGCTTGGTCATGCCACTTGCTGCAACCATCAAATCAAGAACGCGGTTAAACTCCGGTGTAACGCGAAAACCGATAGTCACACGACGTTTCCTGGCTTCATTCGGGCACGGCATGCTCACTTACCCCTGACGTCATTCAATGAAGACGCTATATCGCTTTGCACGCTCGGGAACAGATGCGCATAACGATACGTGATATCGATGCTCTCATGTCCCATGCGCTCGGCAATCGCCAGCACCGAAAAACCCATTTCGATCAGCAGCGACACATGACTATGGCGCAGGTCGTGAATACGTATCCGCTTGACGCCCGTCTCCTTGCACCCGCGCCTCATCTCATGACCTAGATAATACTTGGTATGCGTGAATACGCGCTCGCCTTCAACCAGGTCTTGTCTGCCCGCGAGGCATTCTTCCAACTCCTCTATCAAAAACTGCGGCATGGTGATGACGCGTACCGACTTCGGTGTTTTCGGCCCGGTGATAACATCTTCCCCATTTATCCTTTGGTATGACTTCGTGATAGAAAGTACTCCCTTCTTGAAATCGAAGTCCTCTGGATACAGCGCCAGCAATTCACCGACCCTCAATCCGCACCAGTAGAGGATCTCGAACATATAAAACGATGCCGGTTTCGACATCATGGCGTCTGAGTAGGCGAGATATTCCTCTTTGGTCCAGAATTGCATCTCGTCAGAGCTTTTGCTGCCCATCTTGGTGGTTTTGACAACCGGGTTAATGCGCAGACCGCAGTAGCGAACCGCATGGTTGATAATCGCGTTGAGCTGATTATTTATAGCTCTCAGATATGTTGGTTTGAATGGCTTTCCCTTCTCGTCTCTATAACCAACCAGTTCATTTTGCCATTTGACGATATCTAGCGAGGTTATGTCGCACATGGGTTTCTTGCCAAAGAATGGAATCAGCTTGTCTTGTATCATGTAAGACTTGTTCATCCACGTGTTTTCTTTGAGCCTTGGTCTGATGTCTTCCTCATAGAGCTTGCAAAACTCCACGAAAGTCACGTCCATCGAACCGGCTTTCGACGCACGGAAGTCGCTTTCCCACGCAAGGGCATCCTTTTTGGTCGTGAATCCTCGTTTGACTTTATGCTTCTTGTCGCCGCATCGCGTGGTATACCAAACCTGCGTGTGCCATGTGCCGTTTTCGTCCTTATATACGGGCATTGTCGTCCTCCTCTGCGCCAGGGAAATAACGCTTCACAAAGTAGCTTTCGTCTACTCTGCCGCGTA
The DNA here is from genome assembly GCA_050945135.1 of Raoultibacter sp. Classification (GTDB taxonomy): domain Bacteria; phylum Actinomycetota; class Coriobacteriia; order Coriobacteriales; family Eggerthellaceae; genus WRIS01. Next base: position 14,084 of record JBMNSJ010000047.1, on the reverse strand, counting down.
CGATGCAATATCCCTTCACCTCAAGCTCGGCATTAAGGGAGCGGATGATCTTATATGCATGTTTCTCGGTTATCCCAAGCCTCTTTGCTACTTCCCGAGCGTCCACCATTCGATAGGAACTCATGTTTTACCTCCAATACAGTACATATACGTACTGTATATACATGCTAACAGTACACTAAAGTACGGTCAAGCAATTGCGTACAAATGTGTACTGAGGTAACATTCAGCCTGCAGATAATCGAAGCAACCAGAACACGTATGAGGTAATGCATGGGAACCGGAAAACGAATCCTCCGCTATAGAAAAGCCAAAGGGCTCACACAAAAGCAGCTAGCCGAAAAGATCGGTGCATCGGAGTCGTCTGTGCGCCTCTATGAGTTGGAGCTGCGCAATCCGGGGAAGGTACAGGTAAAGGCTCTTGCAAAGGCGCTCGAGATATCCCCAGCAGCATTAGCGGATTATAACTTTGAAACCTCGCGACAAATCCTTGAGGCGCTCTTCAGGCTCGAGGAAACCGTTGGATTGATACCGACAAGCACAAAGGATGGCTTGGCCCTCACAATCGATCCTGCGGCCCCGCAGGCACAAAAGCTCACCCAGTCACTCAAGGCCTGGCAGCAGATGCACGATAAATACACCTCGGAAGAGATCGGCGAAGAAGAATATGAGGCATGGAAAGCGTCTTTTGGGGTCTGAAATCGATTCAGAATAAATGAATCTTGCAAAAATGGGGCGGTAAGCCCCATTTTGCATTTCTGTCAAGGAGCAAATTTATTCCCCATTAACTACCTGCGGAAACGTGTTTTTGACGCTCCAAAAAGGGCACTGAGTTCAAAATGAGTTCAAGAATATTTTTTTGGTCTTTGAGTTTGAGGTGGTTAGCACCTCTTCAAAATTCTCCGTATCATCTCGTGCAATCTCATACTGGGGAATAAAAGGGAGAATAAAACCATAGCAATCCATCCGCTTCGATTTATTCCCCTTACTAACATTATCGCAGATAAAATCAATGAAATAACCTCCCTGAAAGAAGTGCATCAGGGAGGTTATGAGTTTGAACAAGATGTGGCGTGCAGGTGGCTTACACGTTTTTGGTTGCATCAGATAGTATTTCGCGCTATCAGATGAAACGAGTTTGTACTACCCGAATTACGAACGTTTGTTCGTAATTTTTATTCCCACTCGATAGTCGCAGGCGGTTTAGGAGTTATATCATAGGCAACTCGGTTCACGCCGCTTACTTCCGCCACGATTCGACTAGAAATCTTTCCTAGGAGCTCATGGGGGAGTTTCGACCAATCTGCGGTCATGCCATCACTTGAGCCAACGGCGCGCAAGATTATGGGGTAGGCATAGGTCCTTTCGTCTCCCATAACGCCCACGCTCTTGATATCTGGCAGCACGGCAAAGTATTGCCAGACGCTTTGGTTGCTTGCGCGATCCCCGGTCTGCTCAAAAAGCATCGCGTTATACGCATCAATCTCTTCACGGACAACAGCATCAGCGTCTTTGAGGATTTGCAGCTTTTCAGGGTTAACCGACCCAATAATCCTTATGGCGAGTCCAGGACCAGGGAAGGGCTGTCGATATACAATCTCATCGGGCAAGCCAAGCATCAATCCCAAACCGCGCACCTCATCCTTAAAGAAATGATCGAGGGGCTCAATGAGGTCAAAGTGAACTCCTTCAGGAAAAGGAATCAAGTTGTGGTGGCTCTTAATAGTCGAAGGCTCACCGCCGGTTTTTCTCGATCCGCTTTCGATAATGTCGGGATAGATAGTGCCCTGCGCAAGCCAGGTTACACCACCGATTTTTTGCGCTTCCTCAAAAAATACCTTCCAAAACTCTTTTCCTATCAAAGCGCGTTTTGTCTCTGGTTCAACGACGCCATCGAGCAGCTGGGTGTAACGATCTTGAGCTTGGACATGAATAAGCGGAATCTTAAACTGCTGCGCAAACACCTGCTCGATGCTCTCAGGTTCTCCTTTGCGCATTAGTCCATGGTTTACAAAAATGCAAACCAGTTGATTGCCAATCGCTCGATGTAAAAGAGCCGCTGCAACAGCAGAATCGACTCCTCCCGATAATGCTAAAATTACCTGGTCATCGCCAACGCGCTCCTTAATGTTTGCAATAAGATTCTCTATAACATTGTCAAGAGTCCAGCAAGGAGTGAGTCCTGCTATATCGAACAAAAAATTCTCCAGTATCTTTGTGCCAAACTCGGTATGAGAAACTTCAGGGTGAAATTGCGTAGCAAACAAAAATCGCTCTGGATTCTCGATAGAAGCTACAGGACAGGTTTCGCTTGAAGAAGTTATGATGAATCCAGGTGGAATAGTTGTTACAGCATCGCGATGGCTCATCCACACCACTTGCTCTTCGGGCGTATTGGAAAGTAGTCGTGAGCTATTCTGCCTCGTAATGGGCGTCGGTCCGTATTCGCCGATATCTGTGTGAGAAACGCTTCCGCCGAGACTTGTTGTCATAATTTGCTGACCGTAGCAAAATCCTAGGATTGGAATACCAAGCTCAAATATTTTAGAGTCGACATGGGGTGCATCTTGCGCATACACACTTGCAGGACCTCCGGATAATATGATGGCTGCCGGACTGAGGCTTTGGAGTTCTGGTGCGCTAATATCATGTAGCACAAGTTCTGAGTAGACCTTTAAGTCTCGTATGCGCCGAGCGATGAGCTGACCATATTGGGCGCCGAAGTCTATAACAATGACCTTTTCTTCTTGAGGGTTGAGATTGCTCAATGGATCCTCTTTCCTGGCTTTGTGGTATCACGAAATACGAAATCGTATGCATATAAAAATACGGCAAAACTATTCGTTGCACGAAAGACGAAAGACAGATTTAACATACATGAAAAAAGCCCACCAAAATCGATGGGCTCGGGAGGGTAAGCGTGTGGCAACATGTGATGCACGGCACTACGTTTTCCGCTTTCTAAAAAGTGCGAAGCAGGCGCTTATCTCATCCGGCACGCAGCACAGCAAATCTGCCAGAACGGTTCTGTAGCTGGTTCAACCTAGGCGTTTTGATTCGATTTTTGGAACGAAATGCCTCTCGCTTGCAAATATAGCGCCGAAAATGCCTCTGCTGCACACGGTTAGAGAAAATATGACTTCTCGATGCATGCAAAAGACCAGCTCACAGAACCTGAGCTCGACTTCTGCTGCAAGCGAAACGCTTTTCGTGTCATCAGAAGGCCTATATGGCAAATGTAGGGTGGTTCAACGGTAGCCACGTTCGAGACGGCCACGTCCAAAGCAGTCGCGCCCAAGACAGCCACGCTTAAAGCAGCCACGCCCAAGACAGCCACGCTCAAACCGACCACGCAGCTAGCGCCTCTCGATTATGCGCTATGTACGCAACAAGATGCCCCACCGGAATTGAATGCGACATCCCGCTACGCACCTACATGAAGCTATGCCTCGAAATGAGCGCGTACATGCTTTGCATCACAAAATGGCTTGTTGTGCGATGCCCCGCAACGGCATAGAGCGTATCGGTTTCGCACCTCATATTCGGTGCCGTCTGATGACTCTAAAGGAATCCCGCCTTGCACATAAAGACCTGCGCTTACTCCTTTTTGGGGGTCTTGCAGTACGGTAATACGTGGTTCAAGATGAGGTTCTATTTCGTTGCCATCTTTATCAAAATGCTGTAAACGACCTGCCGGACATTCGCTGGAAGCAACGATGGCTTCATCACGCAAATAAGCATCATCGGAAAGATCGGTTAGTTGCCACACATCGCCCTCTTCACGATGACAGAAACGGGCGAAGGCGCATCGGTTGTCATCACGAAGATCGATGCCCGGACCAGTAAAGATGTCTGCACGTTCTTTGTAGGGAAGCCTTGATGCAGTTTCGGTGCCGTCAAAATGGTCTGCCACGTGAGAGCCATCACAGAAGGGCGGGGTAGAGCTCTTCCCGCAACGGCATAAGGCATAGGTAGCTCCGCCATTAAGTGGTCTGCCTTCAGTGAACACGTAGTGGTGGTGTTCTGGGGTAATAATCTTTTCATCGAGAGGAATGTTTCCACTGACTATGTATGGACCATCCTCAGTAATCTTAATTCTCATATTTGGAGTTAGTTCTTGTTTGCTGTCTTCCATGATTCTCCTCTCCCAGTAGCCCCCCGAGATATCAGATTGCAACCCTTTCTGCTCTCGGCGAATTAGTCTTATTCGCACCTCGATGAGAAAGGATGTGTTGAGTCAAGTATAAGCACTTTGCTTTTCGGAACAGGAATTTAGTCTTTTCGTTGCTGAAAGGTTAGGCGCTTGTTTTCTCTATGAGTTTCGCTACATAAGCTAAGAGCTTGTCGTGCTCGTTGGGTACTTCTTCGTCAAGCACTGCATCGAGTGCCGCCTCAAGCAGCGTACCCACGAGAGGGCCGGGTGCAACTGAAAGCTGAAGGATGTCATTACCATTGATGGCAAGCTTTTTGAGCGAAAACACTTCATTTTCGGCAAGGATTTCGTCGAGCACTAACTCGAGCTCGTCTGCGAGAGCGATACGTCCCTTGCATTGTGGGGCTTGTGCGGATGCATCTCCCTTTTTGAGAGCGCACAGAGCCCGAAATAAGTCTGGATCCTCATCAAAACGACGAAGGGCACGCTTTACAGCTTTGTTTTGCGGAACGATAACATCATCATGGTGCTTGATAAGCAAAAGAGCTTTATGGGTAAACGCGTGAGGCATTTTAAAGAGCTTCAAATACTTCTGCGCAATATCGACGCTTATTTTTGCATGACCATAGAAGTGTCCGACGCCCTCGTCGTCAAGGAAGAAGGCGGGCGGCTTTCCAATATCGTGAAAAAAAGCAGACCATCTAACTAAAGAAGTTTGAGGACAGTTTTCCATGCAGTAGGCTGTGTGCTCCAACACATCGTAAATGTGATAGGGCGTTCGTTGGTCGAAATCAATCATTGCGCGCGTTTCCGGAATGATTTGTCCAATTATCTCGACGCAGTTGCAGAGAGCATCGTGGATGTGAGCACCACAAAAGAAGCCATCAAGTTCGTGTGCGATTCGCTCGACAGAAACTTGATTAAGTAAGGATTTCTTGTCTATCATCGCGCGTGCAGTTTGTGCCTCAACTGAGAATCCGAGTTGCGACGAGAAGCGGCAAGCACGCAAGATGCGAAGGGCATCCTCGCTAAAGCGGATTGACGGTTCGCCAACTGCTCGTATTGTTTGGGATTCGATATCTTTAAGACCCTGGTAGGGGTCGCAAAATCCGCGAACAGGATGATAAGCGATGGCGTTCATGGTGAAGTCGCGACGCGCAAGATCGTCTTCTATGCGTGAAGTGAAAAAAACTTCATCGGGGTGGCGATTGTCAGAATAGGCACCTTCAGTTCGATACGTGGTAATTTCGACAATTTCATGTGCGCAGCTCACGCTTATGGTGCCATGCTTTGTGCCTGTTTCATACACTTTGTATCCCTGGGCTTCAAAAAGCTTTTTGCTTTGCTCCCAGCGAGCGTTTGTTGCGATGTCGACATCATGGGCTTCTTCGCCTCGAATAGCATCGCGAACAAAGCCACCAACGCACCACGCCTCAAAGCCAGCCGACTCTAAAACGGTCAAAATTCTATTCGCGTAGTCGGGCAAAGAAATCAGTTTTGTATGGGTCATATGTTCCATGTTTTGACTATATCATGTTTTGATTTTAGGTAGGCATTTTCTTGCTTCGTGTGCCATACGTAAGTCCTTTGATTTGAGACGGCTTCTACAGAAAAAATTAAAGCTCCAATACAGCGTACAATCCCTATATTTCATGTGAATAATTTAAAAGTCTTCGTGAAAAAATACCAATGCGAAACTAGCATAATGCCTTGTCACAGCTCCAAAGCATTGCTATTATGCATGAACTGTATGTGAAACCCGGGGGTAGGGGAAACTATGAAAAACTTTCTTGATTTAAGCGTCTGCAATGGGCGCAAGCCTCAGGCTTTGTTGGGCCTGTCTTATCATCCACGGCACGATCTTCTCGCGCGTTTAATGAAGAAGAGAAATCATCTGCGCGTTCTTGTGTCGCCTTCTCTGTATGGGAAAACAAGTCTCGCTTTGGAATATGCAGAAACTGCCTTTGCGTTTGAGAATGTGTTTTGGCTTGATGGTAAAAGTCCCTGCTTTCTGCGTGATCTTGATAAGGGCTTAATCGCCTCTTCTCTTTTGGCAGCTTGCGAAGAAGGCGGTCTTCTTGTTATAGATGATTTTCCCGATCTCGATACTAAAAGGCGTGAGGCATTTGAGCACGTAATCAGCACTTTGCAACACCATTCGTGGGAGATTATGCTGTGCGTTATTCCGAGTAATGATTATTTTACCGACACTGCGTATCCTGTCATGAAACTTGATACACAAGATTTTTTATTACCTGCCAGCCTCATAGATGCCTATCGCCTTCCGGCAGAACGCCAGCAGCGAAAGGTTGAGCAGTTTAGCGAAGAAGAAAGAATTGCGGCTATGTTTTGGTCGCCAGAAAAGGGCCCTCAGGACTTACTGGAAGAGCTCACCAAAGAGGAATTGCCAGATCAGGTGCTACTTGGCATGTTCGTTGTGCTCACACTGAAAAAGGGGAGCACGAAAGATATCTTTGCTTTCTTTAGCACCTGTGATGAGCAGGCATTACTTGATTGTCTTCACGCCTATGCTCACCTTGGAATAAAGCTCTACGAGGGAGTGTTTGATGCTCATGAGTTCAAGACAGAAACCTTATCGAAGTATTTTCTACCCTTGTTACCTCGGATATCGGCTTGTGCTCAATTCCCGGAAAGTGAATGTTTTGCTATGCGCCTTGCCGATGTATTGCTTGCAAAGCACGAGTCAAAGCGTGCCTGTGAGCTTGTCCAGCATATGACTATGCCCGAGCAGCGTCGCACTTGGCTTGCCGAGCGAGGCGATTGTCTTGCGGCTGCCGCTTGCTTTCTTCCTGCATATAGAGTGTATGAAAGCTTGAGGACTACTAAAGATGCTGTTCAGCTTGCCTTGATGATGGCTCATGCCCAGCGCCTTGAAGTTCTTGGAGAAGCAGAGCAAGCGCTTGTCATAGCTAAGAGAGTACTTAAAGCGCAAGATGCGCAAGAGAGCCAGCGGGCGCAAGCAATACTGCTTCTTGTGAAGATTTGTAAGGGATCTGCGCAAATGCAGGCAATTCGAAAGCTTCGGAAAATAGCACGAATAAACGGAGTATTTGATGAGACATTCGGTGAGGCGAGGGTGCAGCTGTCAGATAGCCACGCCTTTGAAGAATGGAAGATGCAGGCAATTCTTGAGCTATGTCTCCATGATCACATAGAACGTGTTTTTGACTTTTTAGAATACTGTGTCAATTCAGACTTTGGACCACATCAGATAACAAAACTTTTGCTGCGTGTTTCGGCGGCAATCATTGACGAGCAGGGCATTCATGAGTCTGAGCAGAGGCTATCTTCATTAGTAAGCCCACTGCATGTAATGGCTTACGAGCATGTAGTCGTGCTAGAAAGTAGCGTTGAGCCCCTCACATATCATGAGGTTTTACTTATTAAGAACATGGAAAAGCTTCAAGACCTTGACCTGAGCGAAGCCTACGATATGCTTCCCGTTTCGCTACGAGAAACTGCTTCATTTTACGAAATGAATGTCTTTTCCCAGAAAAGAGAATTCGCCGAAGAGCATAAGAGTGGTTCTGGCGGTTTTCGCACCGAGCAAGCAAGTGTTCCAGCAGAAATCGAGCAGGTAGTTCCTGGGATTAGCATTCAGCTATTCGGAGGATTTACCGTAAGAAGAGATGGGCTCGAGATGGATCCAGACTTGTTTTCTCGCCAAAAGGTCAAAATCCTGCTTGCGATTCTTGCTATTGAACAAGGAAAAGATGTGCCATGCGATAGACTGGCAAGCCTTATGTGGCCAGATTCAGATCCACTTGATGCACGCAAAAACCTGCAGAGCACCTGGTCTCTTTTACGAAAGGCCCTCAAAACCCCGCAGGGAACCTGTCCTTATCTCAGGAAATCACCCTTTAGCTATCAGCTTACCGATTATTTCGTAATCACCGACGTCTCTATTTTCAAAGACCTGTGCAGAAAGGTCCAGTTTGAATCAAGTGAAAGCACCGAGTGGGCTCACGTCAGCATGCGTCTTGATGATGTATATCGCGGAGAGCTTTTCCCAACTGAGCAATGCAATGATGCAATCGTCTCAGCAAGACGAGATTGTGAAATGCGTTTGGTAAACTGCTGTTTTCAGGCAGGGTTGCGCCTCTTTGACCTCAAAGATTACGAGATGGCTATATGGTTTTTACAGAAAACGATTAGTCACGACCCAACGAGAGAAGATGCCTATCAACTTATGATGAGGGCGCAACTTGAGCTGGGGCAGCGAGCAGCCGCAATCGAGACCTTTTTTCGATGTGAAAAGCGCATGCATGAAAACCTGGGAATCCGTCCAGGACCACGGATTAGAATGCTTTATCAAGAAATAATTATGGAAAGCAAAAACGAAAAAAGCCTTTTGAAGCAATTGGAAAATAATGCTATAGACGGGCTATGAATTTCCTTTGATGCAAAGATGGGTATGTTAGAGTGAATCATCGAGAAATGAAGTTCACCACGTGCGGCTACGCTTATGCGTCCGCGAAGGTGATTGGGGCAAGGGCCTCTATAGCATTCAAGAGAAAGATGGCTTTTCATGGCAGGGTTTTTATCGAAGCTCTTAACACTTGGTGAAGGAAAACAGCTTAAAGGCTACGAAAAAATCGTTGATCGAATCAACGGTCTCGAATCTGGCATGCAGGCCAAGTCTGATGCAGAACTTGTAGAGCTAACAGCTACGCTTAAAGAGCGGTATCAGCAGGGAGAAGAATTGAACGATCTTCTACCTGAAGCTTTCGCAGCTGTCCGTGAAGCTGGTGTTCGTGCTCTTGGGATGCGTCACTTCGATGTTCAGCTTATCGGTGGTATGACACTCAACGATGGACAAATCGCAGAGATGAAAACCGGTGAAGGTAAAACCCTGGTGTCAACTTTGGCGGGTTATCTAAACGCTCTAACCGGCGAAAACGTTCACATTGTTACGGTAAACGATTACCTGGCTCGTCGAGATAGCGAGTGGATGGGTCGCATATACCAGCAGCTTGGTATGAAGGTTGGCCTTATCCAAAATGGCATGACGCCCGACAAAAGAAAAATCGCTTACGAGGCAGATATCACCTACGGTACTAATGCAGAGTTCGGCTTCGATTACCTTAGAGATAACATGGTTCCTCGTGCCGATTTACGCGTGCAGCGTGGTCACAATTTTGCCGTCGTCGACGAGGTTGACTCAATTCTTATCGACGAAGCGCGTACTCCTCTGATTATTTCTGGCGCTGGCACACAAGCCGCCGAACTTTATAATCGCTTCGCCCGCGTTATGCCCGGCTTGACGCTTGGCATGGATTTCAAGATGGATGAAGCAAAGAAGACCATTAACACAACCGAGTCGGGACTTGAGCGAGTCGAGTCAATGCTTGACATTGAGGATATTTACTCAGATCCATCTGGTCAGCTTGCCAATCATTTGCAACAGGCTCTTAAAGCTCAGTTCCTATTCCATCGCGATGTCGACTATGTTGTCATCGATGGTGAAGTAAAGATTGTTGATGAGTTCACCGGACGCATCATGGAAGGTCGTCGTTATTCTGAGGGTCTTCACCAGGCTTTAGAGGCAAAAGAGCATGTTCTTGTGCGGGAAGAAAATCAAACTCTCGCTACCATTACGCTGCAAAACTATTTCCGTCTCTATAAAAAGCTGTCAGGCATGACAGGTACGGCTATGACCGAAGATGCTGAGTTTCGTCAGATTTATAAACTTCCGGTTATGGCTATTCCCCCAAATAGACCCGTGGTTCGAAAAGATGAAAACGATCTTATCTATCGTTCGATTTCTGCCAAATTCAATGCAGTCGCCAATGATGTTGCCGAGTGCTACGAAAACGGTCAACCCTGTTTGATTGGTACGGTTTCCATTGAGAGCTCGGAGAGGCTTTCTAGATTGCTCGATAAACGCGGCATCAAGCACGAAACGCTCAATGCAAAAAACCACGAACGAGAAGCGCATATTATCGCGCAGGCAGGCCGTGTGAGTGCCGTCACGATTGCAACGAATATGGCTGGTCGTGGTACGGACATTCTCCTTGGCGGCAATCCTGAAATCATGATGGAAGAGTTCTTGGTTTTCGACGAAGATTCCGAAGAGGAAATCACCGAAGAGCAAAGACTTGAGGCTTTGAATCGTGCAAAAGCTATCACCGAAGATGAGCACGACAGAGTAATTGCTGCGGGTGGGCTTAAAGTAATCGGAACGGAAAGACATGAGTCTCGTCGTATCGATAATCAGCTCCGTGGTCGTTCAGGACGTCAGGGCGATCCGGGAACTTCACAGTTCTACCTTTCTCTCGAAGATGATCTGATGCGTTTGTTCGGCGGAAATCGCATGGATGGAATTGCTCGCATGATGGAGCGCACCGATCTTGACGAAGACATGCCGATTCAAGCTTCAATGGTTTCCAAGGCAATTGAAAGTGCTCAGCGCCAGGTAGAAAGCATGCATTTTGCCGCTCGTAAAAACGTTCTTGAGTACGATGATGTTATGAATCTTCAGCGCGAAGCTATATATGGTGAGCGTAATGCGATTCTTGATGGCAAAGATATTTCAGACCGAATTCCTGAGCTTATTCGCGAATCTGCTCAGGAAATTGTTGCAGAAAGCTGTCCTGCTAAAGCGCCAAGTGATGACTGGGATATGGAAGCCGTCGATATGTGGGTCGAGAATATGTGCGGCAGAAACGATTTCGCGCTTGCTGAAATCAATCACGACGATAATCCCAGTGAAGTCCTTAACCGGGTATGTGAGTATCTAGAAAACATCTATGGCGAGAAAACTGATTTGTTAGGTGCTCCCGTTATTATAACTCTCCAGGCACAAGTTATGCTTCGCATAATTGATACACGCTGGATGGCTCATCTCCAAGAGATGGACTATTTGAAGGCTGGTATCGGCTTGCGTGCCTATGGTCAGCGCGATCCTCTCGTGGAGTATAAAAACGAGGCCTTCCTAGCGTTCCAGGCGCTCACGTCCTCCATGTATGAAGACTTCTTGCGTACACTCTTGCGTCTTCAGGTGGCAATAAAAGAAGTTCCCGAAGAAGAAAACCCGCTTGAAAAAACAGTAACGTATTCTTCTCCGGAGGAATCATTGAATGAATCTGCTGCCGATTTGCGCGCCCAGGTTGCTGCCGAAGCACAAGGCATGCCGGCAGAAGCGCCAAAACCTGCAGCGGGCAAGGTGCAAACCTACGAGAAGAGTAAAGACGATCCTTTTGCCAATGTGGGACGAAACGATCCTTGCCCTTGTGGCTCTGGGAAAAAGTACAAAAAATGCCACGGGGCTAATTCTTAAGAACGGGTACCGATAGATAAATACGATGCTTGATTACGAACAGCCCGATATAGAACAGACAGAAAAACGCCTCTCCGAAGCGCACGACTATTTGCGAATTCAAAGTAAGCGCGCCGAGCTTGAGCAACTTGATAAGCAAATTGCAGAGCCTGGATTTTGGGATGATGCCAACAAAGCGCAAGAGGTTTCAAAGCAGGCTAGTGTAATTCGTGATGTTATTCAAGAATACGAACAAGCACTCGCTCTTCTCGAAGACGCGCGTACAGCTAACGAGCTGGCACGCGAAGACGAAGAATTTGCTCGTGAGGCTGGACTTCTGTTGACAAAGCTCAACAAGCTTCTCAATAGTTTCGAGGTTAACTCGTGGTTTTCGGGCCGCTTCGATGCGGGCGATGCCATTCTTACGGTTAATCCCGGCAGCGGGGGGCTCGAAGCCCAAGATTGGACCGAAATGCTGTATCGCATGTTCACGCGCTATGCCGAAAAAAAGGGTTGGAAAGTCAAAACACTCGACTTGGTGCCTGGCGTTGGGATAGGTCTCGATAAAGCAATGATTCAAATTGAAGGGCGAAATGCTTATGGCATGCTGCGAAGCGAATCGGGAGTTCATCGCCTTGTGCGTATTTCTCCAACCGATGACAAAAAGCGGCGCCATACCACCTTTGCGGGCGTTGAGGTATCTCCGGTACTTCCTGAGGATATCGAGGTTGACCTAAATCCTGCAGATGTGCGTGTAGATGTATATCGTTCAAGTGGCCCTGGTGGTCAAAGTGTTAACACTACAGATTCTGCGGTTCGTCTTACCCACGAGCCCACTGGTATTGTGGTCACCTGCCAAAATGAAAAATCACAGCTCCAGAATAAAGAGGCTGCATTTAAGGTATTAAGGTCGAAGCTCTTTGAGCTAGAAGAGCAAAAACGTGAAGCAGAGCTCAATGAATTACGCGGCGAGAGAATGGATAATTCCTTTGGCAGCCAAATTCGTAACTATGTGCTCTATCCCTACCAAATGGTTAAGGATGTGCGTAGTAACATAGAAACAGGAAATGTTGAAGCTGTGCTCGATGGTGATATTGATGAGTTTGTCGTTGGATATCATCGCTGGCGTGTTTCGGGTTCTTAGGAAAGGATTGGCATGAGCATTACCGAGGTCGCAAACAAGGCGAATGAGGTTCGCAAAGATATTTTGCGCATGATTACCAAAGCGGGAAGTGGGCATCCAGGAGGCTCTCTTTCGAGTGCCGACATTCTTGCTGCGCTCTATTTCGGGGGTGTTTTGAGATACGACCCTTCTAATCCTAAAGCTCCAGAGCGGGATTATTTTATTATGTCAAAGGGTCATGCCGCTCCTGCACTGTATGCCACACTGGCACATGCCGGCTTCTTCTTGAAAGATGAACTCATGACCTTGCGCCAGCTAGGAAGCCGTTTACAGGGACATCCTGATTCAAATTTACTTGAGAGTGTTGAGGTATCAACCGGTTCACTTGGTCAAGGCCTCTCTATTGCTTCTGGGCTTGCAAGTGGTTTGCGCCTCGACAGCAAGTCAAACACCGTATTTACCTTATTGGGTGATGGCGAATGTGAAGAAGGGCAAGTTTGGGAAGCGGCAAACTTTGCTGCGCACCAAAACCTAGGAAATCTTATTGCCATTGTTGATGTTAATGGTCTGCAAATCGATGGCTATTGTTGTAATGTGTGCTCTTCAGGAGATTTGGCTGATAAGTTTGCTGCTTTTGGTTGGGAGGTTTCTACGGTTGACGGGCACGATATTGCTGCAATGGTAGAGCTCTTTTCCCAATTGAAAGCCAAGGCAGGAAGCACCCCGCACGTGGTTTTGGCGGAAACAACAAAGGGTAAGGATGTTTCATTCATGGAAGATCAGGCTGGCTGGCATGGAAAAGCACCTTCAGAAGATCAGCTCGCTGCCGCCCTTGAAGAATTGATGGCGAAAGGCGGTCAGGCATGATTAAGTTCGCAACGCCAGAACAGGCAAGTCAGAAAAAAGCAACGCGAGCAGCCCTTGGAGAAACTCTCTTGGAGCTTTATAAGCAAGGAGTTGAGGTTGTTGCCGTTGACTCAGATCTTGCGGGGTCAACTACCATGCAAAAGCTTGATTCTGTTGGACGTCTCTATAATTGCGGCATCGCTGAACAAAATATGATTGGCGTTGCGGCAGGCCTTTCACTTGCAGGAAAAATTGCTTTTACCGGCTCTTTTGCTGTATTTGGAACGGGGCGCGTATATGACCAAATTAGAAATACGGTTGCTTATTCTAATCTCAACGTGAAGATTACCCCAACGCATGCGGGCGTTTCGGTAGGTCCCGATGGGGGAAGCCACCAAATGCTTGAAGATATCTCGCTCATGCGCGGATTACCCCAGATGAGAGTGCTGGTTCCCGCTGACTATGCTGCCGCTTGTGCAGCGGTGAAGCTTGCCGCCCAAACTCCTGGTCCCGTCTACATCAGAATGGGAAGAGCAGCAGTTCCCTGTATATATGCAGACAATGTCGAGCTCGAGCTAGGAAAATCGTATGTTTTGCGAGAGGGAAGCGATGTCACTATCGTTGCCTGTGGCGTGGAGATTAAAGAAGCTCTCGAAGCGGCAGAGCTGCTTTCAGAAATGGGT